>JAUWOV010000077.1 GCA_030611945.1 bacterium
TAGTGTAGGAACGCATACTATTTTTATTGGTAAAGTCGCAGAAGCCGAAGTGCTTAAAGGGGGAGAACCAATGACTTATGCCTATTATCATAAGATTAAAGGAGGCAGGCCGCCCAAAACAGCACCAACATATATTAAAGAACAATGAAAAAGAACTCAATTAATTTGGAAAGGAAAGAAATGGTGACTAAAGAAAAGCTAAAACATCGCTGGTTTGTTGTATTAGGCGGAGTGTTGATAATTATGTGTCTTGGCGTAGCTTATGCCTGGGGAGTATTTCTTATGCCCATTGCCGAAGAATTCGGCTGGGGCAGAGGAGAAACGTCTTTAGCAGTGTCAATATTGCTGCTGGTATTTTCTATTTTTATGGTGGTTGGAGGCATATTAGAAAAAAGATACGGACCACGGCTTACTGCCAGCGCCGGCGGAATTTTTGTATGTTTGGGCTGGGTTCTGGCATATTTTACAAAATCCATTTGGTGGTTATATCTTAGCTATGGCGTATTAGCAGGTATTGGCACAGGACTTGGCTATCTACCTGCAATATCTACAGGAGTAAAGTGGTTTCCGGATAAGAGAGGCTTAATTACAGGTATAGTTATTTTTGGATTTGGTTTTGGTGCGGCATTTCTCGCGCCTTTGGCAGCGCGGTTTATTCAAATTTATGGTTGGAGAATGACTATGCTTATCTATGGAGCCGGGTTCGGAATAATTATTGTAGGAGCAGCACAGCTTTTACAAAATCCGTCAAAGGATTGGAAGCCACCGGAATGGGCAGCGCAAAAAAAAGACGGGTTTAAAGTTAGCTTCAATGATTTTTCTCCAGGGCAAATGTTAAAAACAACAACATTTAAGTTAATGTTTATTTTGTACTTTATAGCAATGGTGGCGGGTATGATGGTGATTGGACATATAAATGCGTTTGCCAACGATGCAGGTTACACATCAATACAGGCAGCCTTTACCATAACTGTATTGGCTATCGCCAATGGCCTGGGCAGAATAGTTTTTGGCGCTCTTTCTGATAAAATCGGAAGAACGAACACTTTGGTTGTCCTTTTTCTTCTTATGGCGCTGGGGATGATTCTCTTACCATATATGACGATACTTTTTGCGCTTTATACGGTGGCAGGAATTGTAGGATTCTGCTTTGGAGGATTTCTGGCTGTGTATCCGGCAGCTACGGGAGATTTTTTTGGGACAAAAGACTTTGGAATTAACTACGGATTAGTATTCATAGGTTATGGAGCTGGTTGTTTTGCCGGACCCTGGCTTGGGGGAGTGGTTTATGATGCAACAGGAAGTTATACAGCTGCATTTATTGCCGCGGGAATATTAGCTTTATGCGGGGGAGGAATTGCAGCTTTGTTTTTAAAAACACCTAATTATACAAAGATAAAAAAGGAAGGTAATTATGAGTAAATCAATAAAAGGAACAAAGACCGAAAAGAATCTGTTAGAAGCGTTTGCAGGAGAATCGCAGGCAAGAAACAAATATACCTATTTTGCGTCAAAAGCAAAAAAAGAAGGGTATGAACAAATAGCCGCAATATTTCTTGAAACTGCCGGCAATGAAAAAGAACATGCAAAGCTGCATTTTAAAGAACTTGACGGCATAGGAAATACTTCTGAGAATTTAAAGGCAGCTGCAGCAGGAGAAAATTTCGAATGGACAAGCATGTATCCTGGAATGGCAAAAGAAGCAAGAGAGGAAGGATTTAACGAAATAGCCGCAATGTTTGACGGTATTGCTAAAGTAGAAAAAAAGCATGAGGAACGTTATAAACAGCTGTTAAAGAATCTTGAAGAAGGAAAGGTTTTCAAAAAAGATGGCAAAGCATACTGGAAATGCAGAAACTGCGGGCATATTCATGAAGGAACTGAAGCGCCTGAAGAATGTCCTGTATGTAAACATCCAAGAGCATATTTTGAACTGTTGAATAAGAATTATTAATAAAAAAACAGGAGGGCTAAAAAATGGCAAAACAAAATGCGATCTATAAATGCGACATTTGCGGGAATGTTGTATCTGTTCTGGAAGCGCACGTTGGAGAGCTTGTATGCTGTGGACAGCCGATGAATCTTCTTGAAGAAAAAACCACTGAGCAGGAAGGCAAAGAGAAACATGTTCCTATAGTGGAATTCTTTGAAAAGGGCATTCGTGTAAGTGTCGGCTCTATTCCTCATCCAATGGAAGAAAAACATTACATAGAACTTATCCAGCTTATAAAAGGTGATGACATTGTTGCCGGAAAAAGATTGAATTCTGATGATGAACCTGTTGCTGAATTCTGTAATGTCAATGCTGAAGGATTAAAGGCGAGAGTATTCTGCAACATCCATGGAGTATGGGTAAGTTAAATTGTAAACATTCTTTACATATTCCCGTAGATACTATTAATATTTTCTTGTCTCCTCCACCTAGGAGGGCAAGGATGTATCTTACCATTTCTAAATAAATCTTAAAAAAGACTTGACAGGTAAAAACAGATATGTTAGATTTGCCTAACAAGTAAAGATATACAAAAGTATTTAAAGTTTTTAGGGAAAGTATGAGAAAAGATAAAAGATGCAGTTCGGATATGGAGGACTATCTGGAGGCTATACTTGTTCTTAAACGGGAAAATAAGGTTGCAAGAGTTAGAGATATAAGTCAGTTAATGAATGTAAAACCGCCAAGTGTTGCCTCAGCCCTTCACACTCTTTCCAGAGATGGTTTTGTAATCCATGAGTCATATGGCTATGTTGAGCTTACTCCTGAAGGAGAGAAATTAGCTAAAAGAATACAAAGCCGCCATGAAATGCTGAACAAGTTTTTGAGAGAAATTTTGTGTATTAATCCCAAAATAGCCGCAGAGGATGCTTGCAGAATGGAGCATGCGATCAGTCAGGAAACATCAAGGAAATTGACAAAGTTCCTGGAGTTTGTGCAAACCTGCCCGGATCATGATAGACCTGATTGGCTGAAGAGTTTTGATCATTATTTTAAGACTGGCAAGCGGCTAAAGTGTAAGGTAAGAGTGCTTAAACAAAAAGATAGTACCTAGAAAACATAGAAAATGGTGCGATATGGATGAGAAGGCGTTGAGCGAACTAAAACCGGGTCAAAGAGGCAGGATTACGAAGATTTCTGCTAAAGGTTCAATTCGCAGACGAATTCTGGATATGGGAGTTATTAAGGGAGCGGAAATAGAGATGGAGCGGATTGCTCCATTGGGCGACCCTATTGAAGTAAAAATAAAAGGCTATCATCTTTCTTTGCGTAAAGAAGAAGCTGCAAATATATATGTAGAGATAGAAAAATGAGAGAGCAATATTTACCTTTGAATATGGTCTCATCAGGCAAAAAAGTGAAACTGGTTTCAGTAAGAGGCGGGCAAGGTATAAGAAGAAGGCTTAATGATATGGGGCTGAATATTGGGATGGAATTTAAGATTATACAAGCGCACATCTTCGGTCCGTGTATTATTGCCGTAGATAGCACAAGGTTGGTTCTTGGTCGCGGAATGGCTCAGAAGATTCTGGTAGAGGAAAAATGAGAAAAAAATTAACCATTGCTTTAGCGGGTAATCCAAATTCAGGGAAAACAACTCTGTTTAATAATCTGACAGGAGCGCGTCAGCATGTAGGTAATTATCCGGGTGTAACTGTTGAGAAGAAAGAGGGAACTTTTAAATACAAGGATTATAAAATAAATGTTGTTGATCTGCCGGGAACATACAGTCTGACAGCTTATTCAATTGATGAGATTGTCACACGTAATTTTGTAATAGAAGAGAAACCTGACGTAGTAATTGATGTTATTGATACTTCCAATTTAGAAAGGAATCTGTATTTAGCCACACAGTTTATGGAATTAGGTGTCCCCTTGATCCTTGCCTTTAACATGTCTGATATAGCAAAAAAGCAGGGGACAAAGATAGACCAAAATAAATTGGCTGAGTTTTTAGGAGTGCCTATTGTTTCTACTGTGGCTACTAAAAAAGTTGGCACGAATGAATTGCTTGACGAGATAATGAACATGGCTGAAGGTGAAATTGAACCTAAAAAGGTAGTTGTAAATTATGGAAAAGAAATTCGGGAGGAGCTAGAAAATCTGGAGGAAATTCTCAAAAAAGATAGGCCGCTTGCAGGGAAATATCCTTCAAGATGGCTTGCAGTAAAGCTCTTGGAAAGTGATGAGGATATTGTAAAGAAGATAGAAAAAAGTTCATTTTCGGAGGAGATTCTAAGCACAGTAGAAAAGAGTACCGCACATTTAAAAAGCATCTTTGATGATGAGCCTGACGCAATAATTGCTGACAGACGTTATGGGTTTATTAGCGGAGCATGTTCTGAAGCGGTCTCCAGAAACTACGAAACGCGTCATACCACCTCTGACAAAATAGATAAGGTGCTGGTTAATCGTATCTTGGGGCTGCCAATTTTTCTTGGATTAATGTGGCTGGTGTTTAGATTTACATTTAAAGTAAGTGAGCCTTTAATGGGCTGGGTTGAGATGATACAGGAATGGCTGGGAAACATATTTGGCGGGCTTTTACCTGACGGCAGCGCAATTCAATCATTAGTGGTTGACGGAATAATCGGCGGTGTGGGAAGCGTGCTTATATTTGTGCCGATTATATTCTTATTATTTCTGGCAATGGCTGTTTTAGAGGATTCAGGATACATGGCAAGAGCAGCGTTTATTATGGACAGGCTTATGCACAAGATTGGATTACATGGCAGGTCTTTCATCCCAATGCTATTGGGTTTTGGCTGTAATCTGCCCGCAATTATGGCAACAAGAACAATAGAGGATAGGAAAGACAGATTTGTAACTATTCTGGTTAATCCTTTTATAAGCTGTGGTGCAAGACTACCTGTATATACTTTGTTTATCGGAGTATTCTTTGCTGAAAGGATAGCAGGTAATGTATTATTCTCTCTATATATTCTTGGAATGATCGTAGCTGTTGTAATGGCTAAGATATTTCGCAGATTTCTATTCAAAGGACCTGCGTCTCCGTTTGTTATGGAACTTCCCCCATATCGCATACCAACTATAAAGGGACTCTTTATTCATATGTGGGAAAGGGGAGTGGTTTATTTAAAGAAAGCGGGGACAGTTATTTTTGTCGGGTGTGTGCTGATATGGTTTTTAAGCAATTTTCCATGGCAGCCTAAATATTCAAAAGACTATAATACTCTAATTGAACAGGCTCAGGAGAATGAAGAACTGGCTTCCAAACTGGAAAACGAAAAAGCGTTTGAGAAAATGGAGAAGAGTTATGCGGGCAGGATCGGCAGGGCAATTGCGCCTGTATTCAGACCTCTAGGTTTTGATGATTGGAAAACGTCTGTAGGATTAATCGGAGGATTTATCGCAAAGGAAATTGTTGTTGGAACATTGGGAACGCTTCACTCGGTCGGCGAAGCGGATGAGGAATCCAAAACTCTGCGTCAGGCGCTTCAGAATCAGAAACGTTCCGATGGAAGCAAAATGTATAATCCTTTAACTGCCTACAGCTTTATGGTTTTTGTGCTTCTTTATATGCCGTGCGTAGCTGTAATTGGAGTAATAAAGAGAGAAACAAATTCATGGAGATGGCCCATATTCACAGCAGTTTATACAACCGTTATTGCATGGGTAGTTGCCTTTGTTATTTATCAAGGCGGAACATTTTTAGGATTAGGATTATAAAATAATTTTTTTATTGTAAAAGTTAGAGATGTATAGTATAGTTTTATATATCTAACATTAAAAGAGAAAGGGTAGTAGCTGATGGAAACAAACGCACAAGATTGTTTATTGAACTATCTTGCGTTAAAACTTGCTCCAGTCTTAGTAGGAGTAAAACCTTCCAGTCTGCTTTCTTTGTATAATTGTGAATATTCCGGAGAAAATCGCTATGACCTATGGCAGGAACATAAAGAAGATATAACAGAGAGGCTGGGGATTTCATTTAGGGAATTGAAGCATACTTCAAGAGGGAAACAGGTTCTTTTTTATAATGATGAGATTCTTTTCAATAGAATTACGCATACAGAAAATCTAATTTTTCTTAAAAGATTTGAATATTCTTTTTGTCAGGAATTGGAAGATTATTTGGAAATGCTGAAAGCGCGCTTTAATGGGTCTTCTTTTCCTCATGAGATAGGTCTGTTTTTGGGTTATCCATTAAAGGATGTAAGGGGTTTTATAGAAAAGGAAAGTTTGCCTTTAGCTGTAAAATGCCGCTGGCAGATATTTGGCAGTCCAGAGGGATCAATACAACTCATGAATATGCATAAAAAAGCTGAACAGGTGTTTTTAAATTTCACAGAGAATAAGAGAGATCCAATGTTGTTCATAGAGCGAGTAAGCGCTCACTTTAAAAAAGTAGGTAGTTTAGTAACAGTCAATTAAATAAAAAAAGGAGGCATAAAAATGGTAAAAGCAATTCTTATTTATGGCAGCACGATAGGAAACACAGAAACTTTATCCAAATCTGTAGAAGAAGGGTTAAAAATCTCTGATGTAGAAGTGGCAGTTAAAAATGTTGAGACTGCGAGCGTAGACGAATTAAAGGATTATGATGTGATTATATTAGGATGTTCAACCTGGGGAGAAGGTGAGTTACAGGATGATTTCGTTTCTTTTGAGGAAGAGATGGAAAAGATAAGTCTGAACGGCAAAAAGGCTGCTGTTTTTGGTCCCGGAGACAGCGAAACATATCCTGATACATTCTGCGATGCAGTAGATATTTTAGAAAAGAGATTAAGAAATTGCGGAGCGGAAATTATTGTTGATTCTTTAAAAGTTGATGGAGATGTTGATCCCAAATGCGAGGAAGCAAAAAACTGGGGGAAGAAAATAGGTGAGATACTTAAAAATGGATAAAGAGAAAAAAGTTTCTACAAATAAGGATGTTAAGGCAGAGATTTCAAAACTTTATGATGAAATATTTGCGCATAATGGCTATGGCGAAATTAAGATAGATATGCGAATTCTGAAGCGCGGGCAGAAAGAAATAATAATTCACTGCGGTAAACAGTATAGGTTTGTAGTGGATTGGGAAAATAAAATAAAGAAGAAACCAAAAATAACAAAGAGCACGATAGAAAAATAGAAATAATGGAAAACTTGTTATTGATAGTATCGCTTATTTTTGTCGGGCAGACATTGGGCTCTCTGATTGGGCTCGCAAGAAAACCTAAAAAGGCCTTTTTATATGCTTCTTTAGCGTTCTCTGCTTCAATGATGCTCGGCATTTCATTCCTTCAGTTAATACCGGAAGGGCTAAGGATTGCGCCTTTGTATTTGGTAATAGTCTCTTTTTTAGCAGGCATAGTTTTGATGAAGCTGATAGATAAGGTCTTACCGCATATACATCCCGGACTATTCAGAGGCGAAAAATTCTCTCTTAAAAAAACAGTCAGCATGCTTGTTATTGGTATAGGATTACATAATCTGCCTGAAGGATTGGCTATTGGAGTGGGCTTTGCTCTTCGTCCTGAACTGGGGATTATGATTGCCATTGGAATCGCTGCTCAGGATGTGCCTGAGAACATTGCCACTATTGTTCCTTTATACGGTTTGACAGGGAAGAGGTTAAAATCTTTTATTATAGTTGTAGGCACAATACTGTCCGAGGTAATCGGATTTATTATTGGTTATTACTTTCTGAAGGGGAGCTCATTGATCCTTTTAGGAGCTTCTTTAGCAATGGCAGCCGGATTTATGACTTATATTTCCATAGAGGAATTAATACCTGCTGCCAGAATAAAGGAAAATCTGAAAGTAGGCGCTTCCAGTCTTGCCCTGGGAGCAGCATGCGCTTTAGCAATTAGTTTTTAAATTAACAAAAAAGAGTTAGTAATTGAAAAATCTATCTATAAACTTCTTTGCGATGTTTTATGCGATAAACTTTTATAGTTTTTTCGCTATCATCAATCTGATAAAGAATACGATATGTGCCAACTCGCAATCGCCAGCCTTCAATAGAGGCAAGCTTTTCTACGCCTCTAACTCGAGGGTTAGTTCTGAGCGCTTCAATCTTTTTGAAAATAAGTTTCAGAATATTGGCAGGAATAGTTCTTATATCTTTTTCAATTCGGGAGTCATAAATTATTTGATACATCAAAGCAGATTCTGTTTTCTGAGATGGCTGAGAAGTTCATTATGCGAAGTAAAACCTGTGTTTGTTTCAACGGCATGTTTCAAATCCAGGCTATCCTCTAAATCTTCAATAAACTTAAGAAGTTTATTATATTCAACCAGATCTAATATTACAGATTTAGGTTGTCCGCTT
>JAUWOV010000067.1 GCA_030611945.1 bacterium
AATTCCATTCCCAGAGGACCTGTCCAGTAATTAGTTTTCCCGTTTTTTAAAGGTCCCATTGCGGCCTGAATTGTTTCCTCTTCAAAATGGGGCCATTTTGGAAACGATTCTTTGCAAACAGGTTCTCCGTCGTTTATTGCAGGTTGTTCTTTACTCATAGGTTCTCCTTGGTGTTACAGTAGTTGTTTTAATGTATTTGCATACTCTCTGAGAATACTTAAATCATCAGTCCAGTAAGTCTCAAGGTAATGCCATACGATTTTATGGTGTCTAAAAAGTTACAAAGAGTATCCAAATTAGTAAACAGCTCTTTGGTATGCTTATAGGTCATCAATGAGATTTTCATTGCTACTATTCCATGTTTGATTTAAAATTCGATTTGTAATATATACTGAAATAGGCTATTTAGTCAATTATAAATAATCAGATAGAATTCTTTTGTAGACACAGAGGAAGAGAGAGGGGGTGGTAAAAGTGGCACATGAAAAAGACAAAGGACAAAAAAAAGATAAGAAAGAAGCGAAGCTCTCATTAAAAGAAAAGAGAAAGCAGAAGAAGCAAAAGAAGCAGGAAAATGAATAAGGAATTTACGGAGAAACTTTGTAATCTTTCGTATCATGAACTTGGTTTTGCTAAAGTGGATACCAATAGAGATCTTCGCACTGGAACTGACGAGGTTATTTTATGCAAGGGGAAAACTGTCTCTCAGATAGTAAAAATTGCGCAAGTTATTTTGAAGAGTAATAATAGACTCCTTGCTACAAAGGCGAATCTCAAAATTTTTAAAGCAGTAAAATCAAAATGGGATAAAGCTGTATTTCATGAGAAAGCCTCTGTAATTACGGTCAATAGATTTCCTAAGAAAAAGACAAATAAGAATATTCTTATTCTTACTGCCGGCACTGCTGATATCCCTGTTGCAGAGGAAGCCTCAGTTACCGCAGAATTTCTTGGAAACAGTGTTAAGAAGATCTATGACGTTGGTGTTGCAGGGATACACAGACTGTTTAAGAATCTAGGGGGAATTCAGTCTGCAAACGTTATTATTGTAGCTGCCGGAATGGAGGGAGCTCTTGCCAGCGTTGTAGGCGGCATTACTCCAAAACCTGTTATTGGTGTGCCGACGAGCGTTGGATATGGCGCTAGTTTTTCAGGTATTGCGCCTCTTCTTACAATGCTCAATAGCTGCGCTGAAGGGGTTGTAGTTGTAAATATAGATAACGGATTTGGCGCTGGTTATTTTGCAAGTCTTATAAATAAATGAGGAGTTTTAGAATGGGTAAAAGAAAGGTTGGTGTATTCGTTGATAACTTAAAGCTTGGGGTATGGAACGGCATAAAAAAAGCAAAGGAGATTGGAGCAGATGGGTGTCAGTTTTATGTAACAAAGGGAGAGCTTTATCCTGACAATTTTTCAAAAGAAAAAAGAGGCGAACTCAAGAAATTTGTAAGTGAACTGGGATTAGAAATCACAGCGCTTTGCGCGGATTTTGACTGGGTCAAAGGATTTACAAATGCTGAGTTCAACAAGGTCAATATCCCCAGGATTAAAAAATGTATTGATTTAGCCTGCGATTTGAACACAAAGGTTGTAACAATGCATATAGGCAAGTTTCCGCAGGATGAGAGCCATCCAATTTATCAAGAGACACTCAGAACAACTGTTGAGCTTGGAAGATACGCTGAAGAGAGAGGTATTATACTAGCAACTGAAACAGGACCTGAAGACCCAAAAGAACTTAAAGTATTTCTGGATAAGGTTTCAAGTAAGGGAATTGGTGTGAATTATGATCCTGCAAATCTTGTAATGTGCGGTCCGTTTGATCACATAGGAGGAGTCAAAATCCTTAAAGATTATATCTGCCACACCCATGCAAAGGATGGTGTGTGTCTCGGAGCAGATAAATACACAGAGCTTCCTCTTGGTGAAGGCGGAGTTGTTTTTGAATATTATCTCAAGGCTCTTGATGAGATAGGATATGACGGATATCTTACAATTGAGAGAGAATCTGGAGACAATCGCATAGAAGATGTCAAAAGAGCTGTGGAATTTTTAAGAACTTTCTGACCTGCTGATACTATCCTTTGCCAGCATTGCTGAGCCTATTATGCCAGATTCCTCGCCAAGCTGGGCGCTGACAATTCTGGTTTTTTCTGCGAGAAACTGGAAAACTCGTTCTTTGAACATATCTCTAAGCGGGTCAAAGAGATATTTACCAGCATTAGCTATTCCGCCGCCAATTATTATTAGTTCGGGATTTAGAACGTTTATAATACCAGCAAGCGCAGTTGCCAGATATTGGGCGGTTTCTCTCCATATTTCAATTGCAAGCATGTCGCCCTTTTCTGCAGCTTCGTAAACAATCTTGGGTGTTATTTTCTCCAAATCTTCTGCAACTAGTTTTGGAATTATGCTTTCTTTTTTCTGTGTGAGTTTTTCAATGGTTCTTTTTATGATTCTATCTCTGCCGATATAGCTTTCAAGGCATGCTCTTCCGCCGCATATGCATTTCGGACCATCAACATTTACCGGTATGTGTCCGATCTCTCCTGCGCTAAGTGAGCTTCCACGATAGATTTTCCCATCTATTATTATCCCTCCGCCAACACCTGTACCTAGAGTCAGACATACGATATTCATTGCATCTTTCCCTGCGCCGCATTTCAATTCGCCATATGCCATGACATTGACATCATTATCAACAGATGTTGGAATATCCAGAGCGGATTCAACATATTCCTTCATATGCACATTCTCAAATCCCTTAATGTTTGTTAATCCGCGTATTATTCCCTTTTCACTATCTACAAGACCTGGAGTTCCTATGCCAATACCTATGATTTCTGATTTGTTTTTTTCTGTCCCGCCCATAATGTTCTTGATGCTATTAACAATTTGCTTTAATACAATATCCTTGCCGCCTCGGGTATCTACTACAATCTTTTTTAAGATTTTGCCATCCATGTTTACGAGACCTGTCTTTAAATTTGTTCCTCCAATGTCTACGCCAATTAAAAAAGATTTATTCATAATACCCCCTGTGTTTTGTATCTAAAGCGAATAGCAAACTGTATAATAATGCAAATAATCATAAAAATTATGCATGTGAAGTATGCTCCTGATGCAGAAAATATTTTTGCTGTAATTCCGCCCATAAGTGTTCCCAGCAAAACTCCGCTCCATACAATTGCTTCATGAAAACCTGTCTTTTCCATTTTTTCGCTACGCGCTTGTGAACTATAGAATAAACTTGAAGAATATAAAAAGCCAACAGTTATTCCTAGCAGGGCGAAAGCCAATGTGTACCAGATAACATTACAGGAGAAAATAAGTATTATAAGTCCTGATATTAGTATAAGTTCAGAAGAAAGCAAATGTGAGAATGAGTACTGCCATCTATGATTTGATCTGAGAATGAAAAATATTACAACCTGAAATATACCCAAGACTGCTCTGAGGGAACCTATGATCAATGGAGACATGCCTGCGTCTATAGCAAATTTCGGAAAAAGCCAGACTATAATTCCCATAGAAAAGAATGCAGCAAATACACCTATCCATGCAAGTATCAGAAAGAATTTGGACTGTGGTGGATTGTTCTTATTCTGCTTATTTTGAATAATGCATCCTATTATTGGGTCAGTTAATTTATTATGGATATGTCTGGCTACAAGATATGCTCCTATAAAACTCATTATCAGGTTAAGAATAAATAACATCTTAATATTTATGCAAGAAATGATGAGCCCGCTCACAAAACATCCTATAACTCCGGCAGAACTCCATCCAATACTAAATCCCTGAAGATTATGAGTCGTCTGGGCAGGATCTAATTTAATAGTTATATGAGATTGATATGTGGGCCAGAACATTGACAGAACTATACCCATTAATCCGCACAATACAATGATAGTGGGAACGTTATTAAATAACAGAAATCCAAGTATTATAAAAGGATATATAATGGATACAGACAGAATAGCTGTTCTTTTGTTGATGCGATTGGACAGAAAACTCTGAATAATACATAGTGGCGCGTAGAAGATTGAGAATACACTTCCTGCCAGACCAAGAATAAACGGATTGCTGACGCCTAAATCAATTATGCGAAGCGGGATCGCAATAAAGAGGCTTGTGCCGATAAAACCATATATAAAAGGAATTATAAATATATTTACCATTTGAACTTTCTCTTGGCTAGTATGCCAACTACAGCACACAGTGTCAAGAAAATCTGTTGTTTTAGAAATGACAACAAAAAATTGAATAGATTTAGCTCATCTGGCCAATATATTTGGTTTTATTTTTACAAACTTTCTCTTTCCTGCCTTTAGCAGGAACTCTTTTTTTATCTGTATATCAAGAGTTTCGTCTACAACTTTATTGCCGTCAATACATACACCTCCGCCTCTTATAAGCCTTCTTGCCTCACCGCTTGTTTTAGCCATCTTTGTATCAATCAGCAACTTAACTATCCATATTTTGCCGCTGTTAATCTGTAATTCTTCTGTCTCTTCAGGGCGTTCTCTTCTACTGCATACTTTCATAAAGTATTCCTCAGCCTCTTTTATTTCTTTCTCATCATGAAAAGTTTTCAGTATTTCTCTTGCCAAATGTTTTTTAACATCCATAGGATTCTTTTTACTATTAGCTAACGCACTTTTAATTTCATCAAGCTTCGCAACAGATATATCAGTAGCTAATTCAAAATAATTCATTATCAGATCATCTCTTATAGACATTATTTTTCCGTACTTTTCCTTTGGAGAGTCATAAACAGCTATATAATTATTAAGGCTCTTACTCATTTTATTTATGCCGTCAGTGCCTATAAGGATTGGGAACAATATGGCTGCCTGAGGTTCCTGAGAATATTTCCTTTGCATTTCTCTTCCCAGCAATATATTGAATTTTTGCTCCGTAGCGCCTAATTCAATATCAGCTTTAACCATGACAGAGTCATAAGCCTGAAATATCGGATAAAGAAGTTCATGTATGGACAAAGGCTGTCCTTTTTCATATCGCATCCTAAATGTCTCGTGCGTCATTATCTGAGCGACTGTGAACTTACCAAGAAGCTTTATTAAATTCGCAATCTCCATCTTTTCAAACCACTCGCTTTGCCAATGAACTTCTGTTTTTCTTTTATCAAGCACAGTATATAGCTGGGACATATATTCAGCTGCATTATTTATAACTTGTTCTTTTGTTAAAGAAGGCCTGGAACGATCCAGTCCCGTAGGATCGCCAATTTGAGCGGTATAATCTCCTATTATTACTACTCCGATGTGTCCCATATTTTGCATTTGTCTCATCTTTTTAACAGGAACCATATGTCCTATGTGAATATTTGCTGTAGTAGGATCTATCCCATATTTCACTCGCAGAGGTCTTTTAAGAGCCAATTTTTTATTAAGCCCCTCCTCTGATATGATCTCCGTTACACCCTTTTTTATTTCATCCAGCGCATTATTGTTTTTCATTTTCCAGTTCCAATTCTTTTTAGTACTGCAGGAATTTTCTCATTCCTTATTAAATCAGGATATGTCTCTCGTTTTCTAATTAAGTAACATTGATCATTCTTTACTAACACCTCTGCTGATCTTGGTCTTGAATTATAATTAGATGACATACTAAACCCATAAGCTCCAGCGCTTAAAATTGCCAAGACATCATTTGATTCAACAAATGGCAGCTTTCTATCTTTTGCAAAAAAATCTCCTGATTCACACACAGGACCTACTATATCAACAACCTCCGAAGAGATCTTCCCCTCAGATTTCTGTAAAGGCAGTATATTGTGATACGCATCATATAAACTTGGTCTTACTAAATCGTTCATTGCTGCGTCAACAATAACAAATTTCTTATTTACGGACTTTTTAACAAACAGCACCTTTGTCAATAAAACTCCAGCATTTCCCGTTATAAATCTGCCGGGTTCAATAATTAATGAACAATTAAGTCCTTTCAATAATGGCTTTAAACTATTTGCAAACTCACTGGCTTTTGCAGGAGTCTCTTTATCATAAATTATTCCTAGTCCTCCTCCTATATTAAAGTAATCTATCTTTATTCCCTCACCTTTCAATTTATTTATAAAATCTACTGCTTTTTTAATAGCTTCAACATAAGGCTGAATTGAAGTTATTTGTGACCCAATGTGGATATGAATTCCTCTAAACTCCAGATTTCTATATTTGCCCGCTGTCTTATATATCTTAAATGCCTCATCCAAAGATATTCCAAACTTGTTTTCTTTCTTTCCTGTTGTTATATATGCATGTGTCCCGGCATCAACATCGGGATTTATCCGCAAACCAATTTTAGGCCGCCTATTAAGCTCTCCAGCTATTTTGTTTATCAATTCAAGCTCAGCTTGAGATTCTGAATTAAATAGCAATATATTGGATAAGAGAGCAAATTTTATTTCATCCTCTGTTTTGCCAACTCCTGCATAAACTATTTTATCCGATTTAATTCCTGCTTTTATAGCGCGATACAATTCTCCCCCTGAAACCACATCTGCGCCGCACCCTTGATCAGCAAGCAGTTTACATATTGCTATATTTGAATTTGCCTTAATAGAATAACATATTGTGTGATGGATGTAATCAAAAGCTCTATCAAGCTTAAGGTAATGATCTGTCAGAGTCTTATAACTATATACATAAGTCGGAGTTCCGAATTCTTGAGCAATTTTCTTGAGATTTACTTTCTCACAACAAAAACTCTTCCCAATATACGAAAAATCATGCATAAAAAACTCTCTTGTATTATTAATGCCTTTTTAGTATATCAACTACCATTTACACTTGCAACTGCGGATGTATATCCAGCGAAAGGTCTTCAAATTTCCCTTTCTTATACCTATGATATGCAAGTCCTGCTATCATTGCCGCATTGTCCGTGCAAAGTTTTAATGAAGGGAAAAACAAGTTCACACCCTTTTCTTTACAAATTTCAGAGAGCTGTTTCCGAAATTCTGTATTAGCGGATACTCCGCCGCCAATTAAAATTGTTTTAACATTTTTTTGTTCTGCTGCGCTGACAATCTTCTTTATCAAAACATCTATCACAGATTGTTGAAATCCTGCGCAAATATCATTAACATCTGCCAAATTCTTAATGGAATTGCACTCAAGATACCTGGCTGCAGCTGTTTTCATTCCACTAAAACTAAAGTTGCAAATATCCTTGCCGAGAAATGCTCTTGGAAAGTCTATGACTTTGGAACTGCCCTTTTCAGCTCTTTTGGATATTTCAGGTCCGCCCGGATAACCTAAATTCAGCATTTTTGCAACCTTATCCAAAGCTTCACCTGCTGCATCATCATAGGTTTGCCCCAGCAATACATAATTATTACAATTCTCCACATAAAATACCGCTGTATGCCCACCTGATATAATTAAACCAACAACAGGACAGACAATACTGCTCTGTTCCATAAAATTAGCGTATAAATGCGCATGAATGTGATTGACTGCTATAAGAGGAATACTTAGTGAAAAACTCAGGGCTTTGGCTGTCTCTGTGCCTACAAGAAGCGCATTTGCCAATCCTGGACTGTTTGTAACTGCTACAGCACTAAGCTCGGATAACTTACAATCTGCTTTTTCCAAAGCCTCGCAAATTACGTGACTAACCAGTTCAACATGCGCGCGTGAAGCAAGCTCAGGAACCACTCCCCCAAACTTTTTGTGAATATCAATTTGTGTGCTGATAACATTAGATCTGATATGCTTTCCGTTTTCTACAACGCTTGCTGCAGTTTCATCACAAGAGGTTTCTATTCCTAAAATTAGCAATCTAGTATCCCTGGATTTAATTAGAGAAAAGTAATGACGCTCTATTTCGACTTCGAACTTTGTCTTATTATTCTGGCAGCTTTTATTATTCTAATTGCGGATTGAAGTTGTTTATCTCCAGTTAGAATGGAGTGTTTTGCTTTGTCTTTATTTTCAATGGCTTTGACCCTTGCCTCAAATAATTCAACCTTCTCCTCTTTTGACATCTCCAGAGTAACATCAGGTATAAGTCCAATCTCATCAATACAACGGCCTTCAGGAGTATAATACTTGGCGGTTGTCAATCTTATGCCGGATCCGTCAGATAGAGGAATGACTGTTTGGACAGAGCCTTTTCCGAATGATTTAGTCCCAAGTATAATCCCTCTGCGCCAGTCCTGTATTGCGCCGGCAAAAATCTCGGAAGCGCTGGCGCTCCCTCCATTTATAAGAACAACTAACGGCATATCCATAGGATAGAGAGCTCTAGTTTTTGAGACGAATGTTATATTCTGTCCTTTCTTTCTCCCCTTTGTAGAAACGATGAGTTTCCCTTTTGGCAGGAACAGGTCTGTTACTTTGACACAAGCTCCCAATAAACCACCAGGGTTGCCTCTTACATCAACAATCAATCCATCTATTTTCTTCCCCAAAAGAGAACTAATTTCTTCTTTAAGCTCATGGACAACTTTCTGATTGAAATGCACTATTCGCACGTATCCTATATTATCATCTAATACTTCGGCATTTTTTATGTTCTTTATCTTTATTACTTCACGCACAATGTCAAAGTTAAGAAGCTCTTTTTCTCCTTTTCTTGCAATTCCGATAGAGATTCTTGTTCCTTTTGGTCCCCTTAATTTTTTCACAGCTTCCATAAGCGTTAGTTTTTTCGTTGATTTCCCGTTTATCTCTGCAATCACATCTCCTGCTTTAATCCCTGCCCGATATCCGGGAGTATCTTCAATCGGAGAAATTATAATCAATAAGCCACTTCTGATACCAATGACAATTCCTATTCCACCAAACTCCCCCTTTGTTTCTACCTGCATTT
The DNA here is from genome assembly GCA_030611945.1 of bacterium. Taxonomy (GTDB): domain Bacteria; phylum JAHJDO01; class JAHJDO01; order JAHJDO01; family JAHJDO01; genus JAHJDO01. The sequence goes on from JAUWOV010000067.1 coordinate 8,842, forward strand.
CTTTGTAAATGTCCGGAGGCATAAACTGACTATATGAATCCAATCCTGTTAACATACCACTGACTGCACCGTAGATAAGCTCTTGCGGCGTGGCTTCCCTAACATAAGAAGACTGTATAACACTAACCACATCACTAAATAATTTAAGCTCTCGATAAAGGCCTGTGTCAGCCGAGACATTCTCGCTTGAAGCCTCAATAGGGAGGCAATAAATAATACCAGTAATAACCATAGCTATTACCAGCATCTTCCTAATAATTGATGTTTTTATCTGATACATAAGACAACTCCTATGTATGATTATTTATCTTATTTTCTTCTTATGTCTATTTTTGCGCAATCTTTTCTTGCGCTTATGCGTGGCTATTTTCTGTCTCTTTTTTTTCTTCCCACACGGCATAAAATTCTCCTTTTTTAAAATCTATAAACGAGTTATATTAATAGCATAAGAGCGAGTAGTATGTCAATAAAAATGGAGTTATAAGTTGGAAATGGTAAGATACATCCTTACCCCCTAGGTGGAGGATACAAGGGACCCCATCCCGAAAGCTTTCGGGATGGGGTCAGGAAAATATTAATAGTATCTACGGGAATATTTAAGGAGATAAAGAAAGAAGCATCAT
>JAUWOV010000055.1 GCA_030611945.1 bacterium
ATCTGACTTGTGACATCTTTTTTGTTAATAGCATCTTTATCTCCGTTTTTCACCCATTGGGTGATGCTCTGTTTTTGCTATTATACCAGCAGAGCCTGCTTCTTTCTACCTTTTTTTAGGCTTCTATCTAGGTTTTTGGGCAACCACATTTAGAAATGTCTTATTTTAAGATTTATTTTATTTCCTCTGACACTCCTGCATCTTCAAAAGTTGCCATCTCATTCAATATTTTTATTCCTGCTTCTATTATACTGATCCCAAGGACTGCTCCTGTGCCTTCGCCAAGTCTCATGTTCAGGTCTAAAATCGGATTAAGGTTCATTCTATTGAGCATGTACTGATGTCCTGCTTCTACAGATTTATGCGCCGCAAAAACATATTCCTTTACCTGAGGACATAATTCGTATGCAATAAGAGCGCCCGCTGTAGATATTAGCCCATCAATTACAACGGGAGTATTTGCCGCTGCTGCCCCGAGTACACAGCCACATAATCCTCCAATTTCAAATCCGCCAACCTTTGCTAATATATCAATAGGATCTTTAGTATCAGGTTTATTAATATCCAACGCCTTTTTTATAACTCTAACCTTATTCTCAAATGCTTCATCCGAAATCCCTGTTCCCCGACCTGTGACTTTCTCAACCTCAATCTCTGAAAAAGCTGCAATCACTGCGCTGCTCGGTGTAGTATTTCCTATCCCCATATCACCCGTCCCTAATATATCAAGGCCATGTTTCTTTCTTTCCATAAATACTTCCATACCATTCTCTATTGATTTTACTGCATCCTCTCTTGTCATTGCGGGACCTTTTGTCATATTCTTAGTGCCAAAAGCAACTTTTTTATTTATAAAATTTCGGATTTCGTCCCGAATGCTTTCGGGAGGATTTCGGATTTCGGCAGCTACTCCCATATCAATAACAATTACCCTTGCTCCAACATGTTTTGCCAAAACATTGATACCTGCGCCTTCTCTTAAAAAATTATATACCATTTGAGGCGTAACTTCCTGAGGAAACGCGCTAACGCCTTCCTCTACAACTCCATGATCTCCAGCCATTGCAAAAATTACTTTATCTCTGAATTCGGGTTTGATATCTCCTGTGATTCCCACAACTTGTTTTGCAAACTCCTCCAATCTGCCCAGACTCCCTCTAGGTTTAGTGAGATTGTCAAGCCTTCTCTGTGCTTCGCTCATAAGCTTTGAATCTAACGGCTTAATTCTACCAATTACCTGTTTGATTTTGTCCATGATTTACTCCCCTATTTTTTTATATCTGCGCTAATAAGTTATCTAACTTACTTAATCCACGTTCATGATTACTATTCTGTTCCCTCACCCATTGTCTCAATTTCTCTATTGCCTGACCTGATTCAATCGTCTCCTTAGATCGCTTAACTCCTTCTTCAAAATCTGCAACCTTATTCATCATATAGAGAATAGGCGCTGTGTTAAGACAAATAATATCGTGCTTTGGGCCTCTATCCTTACCTGTTAATACTTTTAGAAAACTCAGTATTTCTTCATCCATACTCTCAGCAAAAAGGATATCCGTATATCTGGCTCGTTTAATCCCAACGTCCTCCGGCATAATTGTATAATTGGATATTTCACCATTTTCTTTTAATTCAGCGATTATTGTCTCGCCAAAAGAGGAAACCTCATCTATGCCTCTGGTCTTATCTTCATTTAGTCCGTGAACTACTATGGCTTTTTTATATCCAATTTCCTTCATTACTTCAGCGGCAGTAGATACCATATCTTTTTTATATACTCCGCGTACCGCATACTCAGGCAAACATGGATTAGCCAAAGATCCGGCTATATTTAATGTAGTCCCAAAGCGGATTTGGGATAAAATCCTGCCTAATGCTTGAGGATGAACCTTGGAACTCATGCCGTTAAAGATTCCTATCCCGGCATTTTCAATGCTCTTTTTCACAATTTCCACATCGCATTCCACATCTACTCCTAATGCTTCCATGATATCCACAGCGCCGCATCTTGATGTAATAGCTCTTGCGCCATGTTTAGCCATGTATATGCCGTTAGCTGCTGCAACTATTGCCGCTGCAGTACTAATGTTAAATGTTTTCATCTGATCCATACCCGTTCCGCAGTTCTCCACAACAGGTTCTTTTATATCAGGTTTTATCTTTACAGTATCTATCTCGTAAATGGCTCTCCATGCTCCTGCAATTTCCTCCGGAGTTTCCCCCTTTTCAACCAGCGCTGCAAGAAAAGCGCCCTGCTGCAAGTCAGGTTGTTGGTTTAAGAGAATCTCCTTGAACATGGCATAACTCTCATCACAAGATAAATCCTTGCGGTCAATTAAGCGCTGAATTTTTAACCCAAACTTTGCGATTCTTTCTGTATCCATCTGGCTCCCCTCATATATTATGGATAAAGTAATATTTTCAATCCACTTCTCTTCTCTACTAATTTCAGCGCTTTCTCAAGCTCCCAAAGCGGCATTTTATGCGAAATAAGGTCTTTAACTTTCACTCTTCCATCTGCAAGGAATTCAAGAGCTTGCTGACCATGCCTGTAACTGCATCCATAAGCTCCAACAAGCGTTTGCTCATAATAATGAAACTGGTTAAAATCAATTTGAAGATTAGACGCATCAGGAGCAAGCCCGGAAAAAACCACAACACGACCTCTGGGATTAAGATGGGAAATGGCCTCTTTATAAGCCTCAACAGAGCCAACAGCCACAATGCATACATCAAACCCATTGCGTGTAGGTTTTTTAAACCCATTAGCTAAGGAACGTCTGCGCTCATCAGGTTCAATAACAAAAGGTTCGGCACCTAGTGCTGATGCACCACGGCACAGCAACCTTCCTGCAGGACCCGCTCCCCATATCCCGATTGTCTCTCCTTTCTTAAGTCGGGAAAGTTCAAGCGCGTTAAGACAGCATGAAAGAGGTTCAGCAAATATAGCTATCTCATCAGGAAGTTTATCAGAAATAGAAATTAGACTTTTCACTGGAGCAAGCACATACTCTGCAAAGCCACCATCACGATGGAATCCCATTATTCTCATATCCTCACATAGATTTTCCGCACCGCTTTTACACGCAGGACATTTGCCGCATGCTGTCCCGGGATATACATAAACGCGCTGTCCGCAGGAAAACCCAGAAACATCGGTTCCAATCTCAGAAATCGTACCAACAACCTCCTCTCCCGGCACACGAGGCAGTACAAGATCTCTGTGCCCTACTCTAATTAATTTTAAATCCGTACGGCATAGTCCGGTAACACTGACCCGTATCATAACCTCACCAGCCACAGGATGCGGAATATTAACATTCCTAATGCTAAATGACCCAATTTGTTCAACAACTATAGCTTTCATAAAGTTCATCTCCTACATAAAGATTCTTATACAACAACCAAAAACTATTGACAATGCGGAACATACATACATTATCCTTATAGAATCTTTTATATCCAAAAGCTCAAGAGGCTTTTCAGCATCGCCTATACAGGGTGATTTTCCGATTCTTATTCCAAGCGCTCCTGCAAATCCTGCTTCAGGAATACCGCTGTTTGGACTTGCATGTTTTTTTCTATCCCTTGAAATTATCCTGATAGAATCTCCGAATCCCTTTCCTGAAATAAACGAAGCTATTGGGATTAATGCCATTGATATTCGCGCAGGTATAAAATTGACTATGTCATCCAGTTTTGCAGATGCCCACCCAAGATTCACATATCTCTTGTTCTTGTACCCAACCATTGAATCAAGTGTATTTATCGCCTTATACGCCATACACAAAGGGGCTCCTCCAATAAATGCAAAGAAAAGTGGGGAAACAATCCCATCTACTGTGTTCTCTGCCACAGTTTCCACACTGGCTCTTATAATCTCTCTCTCATTTAAGTCTTCAGTATCCCTTCCAACAATTCTTGACAAATTCTTCCTTGCCAGAGATAAATCATTCCTATTTAGAGATGTATACACTCTGTTTGTTTCAATTGCGAGGTCTTTTACTGACAATGAGACAAAAATAAAATAAATACTTGCCATTACTCCAAATATCCAATGCAGGCGCGTTGCAAGCCATATCAATATAAAAACAAAGAAATATGTTCCAAGCACAACCAGAAATGCCAGAATTATCCCGGCAACTTTTTCATTGCTTACAACTGCCCTTATCTTCTCTTCCAATACCTCTATTATTCTTCCTATCAGGACAATGGGATGAGGAAATCTCTCAGGATCCCCTATAATCAAATCCAGAATATATGCAAAAATTATTTGAACTGTAATGAAATATGTCATCCTAATATCTTCTTAAGAGCCTTAATCAAGAGTTCGTTTTCAGCCCTTTTCTTAACCGCTATTCTTATAAACGAGCTATTCAATCCCTTGAAATTGCCGCAGTTTCTTACAACAATTTTGTCCCTTATAAGAAGTCTCTCTAAGCCTGCGGGACGGGCAGGCCCGCCCCCTACAAAAGTAGGGGTCAGGCCTGCCTGACCCATTAATTTAAATAGAATAAAATTTGTATATGAATCAAATACTTTTATAGATTTTATGCTCTTCAATTCTGAAGACAGAAAATTTCGTTCCTTAATCAAAATTCTTTTGCTTTTCTCAATATATGCTGAATCGGCTAATAAATAAGAACCTGCAATCTGAGCAAATGTATTTACAGACCATGTCGGCTGGAAATTTTTTATCTTTGCGCTTAAACGAGCAGATACCACTCCGAAGCCAAGTCTTAATCCCGGAATTCCAAGAAACTTTGTCAATGACCTTATAACAAAAAGATTTTGCTGCCTTTGAGCTCTCGCAGCTAAACTCTCATCCTCAATCAAATCTATAAATGCTTCATCAATTACTACAAAGACATTATGCCGCTTGGCAAGATGCAGAATATTGTAAAGTGTATTGCGGGATATCTTCTGACCTGTCGGATTGTTCGGATTACAGATAAATAGAACTTCCACACTCTTAATAATGCTTCTTATATCCTGTAAATTCAGCCCAAATCCTTCCTTCTCTTCCAGCTTTACAAATTTAATATTGCAATCAATATTTGACAATGCTTTCTCATATTCTGAAAAGGTAGGAATAATAACAGCCGCCTTTTTGGGACGCAGCAAGTAGCATATAAGATATATTAGTTCTGTTGCCCCATTAGCTGGTACCAAACATGTTTTCTTGATGTTATATCTGTCTGAGATTGCATCTATCAACTCTCTGCAATCAGGGTCAGGATACATGCGAATTTTATTAAAATCTTCTTTGAGAACCTGTTTCAGCCTGTATGGGTGAGAAACGGGATTTATATTTGCACTAAAGTCAACTATCTCACCAAGCGCTATATTGTGCTTTTTACTAATTTGGTATAAGTTGCCGCCGTGCTGAGGTTTCAACTAGTTCTCCTCCCCCGTTTACAAGTTTAGTAATATAAAAGGTGAATTTTGCCTTAAATCTTTTTTCTATACTGCAAACAACCGTCTGCATATCAACCTGACCCGGGGAAAACAAAATACCAACAACCGTTCCACTATGAGCAGTATTAATTCCGCAAGCTCCTAATTCATTTGCAATTTTCATGATATCCATAAGCTCTCTTTTATGCAAAATTTTCTGATTGAATTCAGCGCTCATTGTTGCGCCTTTTCCAAGCATATATATGTCTTTTTTTCTAATTCCGTCTTTAACAAGCTCATAAGCTTCTCTCAACTCTGAAGCATTATTGAATTTCTCCAATATTTCATTACGTCTGGAATTAAACTCAAGAGTATTGATTCTTCCACCTAAATCAACAATCAATATGTCCATTTCAGGTGGAGAGCCAATATATTCCTTTATTACTCCGCTTATATGGTCAAAAGTCAGCATGTCTTTAAACATCAAACCGTCTGTTGGTTCAATAGAGATCGCTATTCCGGCAATTTCCAAAGGAGTTATATCTCTACCCGAAGCCTCTGCTGTAGCGATGCAGGTTCCAATTATGTCTGAGGTGCTGCTGCTCATACCTTTTTCCTGTGGAATTTCAGAATTTATACATATTTCCCCGCCGCATTTAAACATACCAAAATAATCCAGAACCTTCCTCATAGCTTCGCAGGACTTATACTTATCGTCCGGTGCCTTTATTCTGGAATTTGATTCATCTATATCAACCTCAATATATGAATAAACATTTACAGGGCATGTTATAAGAAGATGCGTCCCGTCAAGCACACCCTGCCACAACTCTCCGCATGCGCCGGGAACTTTTACTGTTGTCTTCATATATCACTTAGTTCTATGTGTCTTTTCTGCCATTCTTTACCATTCTGTTCAGGATAATCTGTGCGATAGTGGACTCCTATGCTTTCTTTTCTGATAAGAGCTGCTTTCTGGACAAGTCCTGCTACAAGAAGCATATTCTGAAATTCCCAATCCCTGATATCTGAAAATTCTTTCCCCATTACGTATGAAGACCAAAAATTAATTTCTTTCTGAGCTGCCAAAAGACTTCTCTCATCTCTCTCAATACCAACATACCTTGTCATCAAGCTTTTCAAAGAAGCTTTAAGATCTCCTATGTCCAGTTTTCTTGCGCCGGCTGAGTCTAATACATTGCTTATATCCGAAGTTCTGTCAAATCGCTTTCCACAATCTATATCCTTACCTGCAGATTGCCCTGCTCTATAACCAAAAACAAGTCCTTCAAGGAGAGAATTGCTCGCCAGTCTGTTAGCGCCGTGAACCCCTGAAGAAGCTGTCTCTCCACATGCATATAGATTTTGAATATTAGTTTTCCCATTTTTATCTATTTTAATTCCTCCTATCATATAATGAGCAGTAGGCCGAACAGGTATAAAATCCTTCTTAATATCTATGCCAAAAGAAGAACAAACCTCCATTATGTTTGGGAAACGATTTTCTATTAACTTATAACTTAGGTGCGTAAGGTCTAAATAGACACGTGTATCAGCAGTTTCTCTCATCTCTTTCAGAATTGATCTTGACATCACGTCACGAGGAGCAAGCTCTCCATCCTTATGATATTCAAACATAAATCTCTCACCATGCTTGTTTCTCAAGACTCCGCCTTCCCCTCTAACTGCCTCAGAGATTAATGTGCGTGACAGGCCGGCTACGTATAAGGTGGTAGGATGAAACTGAACAAACTCCATATCTATAAGCTTAGCTCCCGCCCTATAGGCAAGCGCCATGCCGCATCCTGTAGCAACAGTGGAGTTTGTTGTCTCCCGATAAACCTGTCCAATTCCGCCTGTAGCTAATATTACCTTACGCGCATAGACTATCTTCTTGGGCGATTCGCGAATCGCCCCTACATTTCCATTTTTTATATTAACAACAGTGCCAAAACAAGCTCCATCTTTATGAAGTAAATCTATGACAAAAGCATACTCTAAAATCTTAATATTAGCGCTCTGCCTGACTTTTGCTATTAGCGCTCTTTCTAATTCTGCACCCGTAGCATCGCCTTTTGCATGAATCACTCTTCGTATGCTATGGCCTGCTTCTTGAGTAAAAGAGAGACGGGCTCCCTGCTTGTCAAATTCTGTTCCCCATTGGATCAATTCCTTGATACGAACAGGTCCTTCTTCTACTACTATCCTGACTGTCTTCTCGTTGCATAACCCGCACCCAACTCTTAATGTATCCTCTATATGCTTTTCAGATGAATCGTTCTCTGATAACGCTACAGCTATTCCGCCCTGGGCTTTTTGAGTGTTGTTTTCGCTGAGTTTATCCTTTGTTATTATAGTCACCTTTCCATATTTTGCCGCCTGAATAGCAGCAGAGAGCCCAGCTACACCACTTCCAATAATTAAAATATCAGTTTTGACAGATGGCAGGTCTTTTGAATTAAAAGATGTGAGGAATTTATTCATAAGCCGCATTCTACATCGCTTATAAAACAGTGTCAAACAGGAAGATACTTCGAATTAAGAGCTTTGAACACTGAAGCCCTGCAAGGTATTTTGATTTTGTTAAAAGTGCCATGCTGTTGTCCTAATTGTAGTGTATATTTACGCACGAATCTTGGTGGTAAAGCATATAATATTTTAGTTATTTATTTCAGTTCTATCAATCGCTTTCTTGGTAAATGGTTTTATCATGGGACTGCTATCTATTGCACTAATTATAATATTTATTAGGTCGGAAGGAATACGCTTTACTATTAAATCATAAGTATCTTCTTTTATTTTTTTCTTTAAGAAATTTCTATGGATATGCTGCGCCGAATTGCAGTCTATAATACTTTCGCATTTAAGAAATGATAAATCAGAGGGTTTTAGATTGACTGTAGATTTAAGACAAGCAGGATTACTTTTTGTATAGTAACCACAAATTTTATCCACTTTTGATGTAATTAAACAGATAATTAAATATGCACTATTTACCGTAGGAATAACAACATAATAATGTGCGGGAGCTTCCTTTTGATGGCGAATATCTTTGAAATGACAAACAGAAAATCCTTCTAACGCATCGATACACAAAGAGATAGGTAATTTCACAGGAATTAATAGTTACCACAAAATATGTCTTTAGCTTCTTCTATATCACTTTCTTTAAAAGAAAAATACTTGTCGTTATGAATAACTGAAATCAAATCACCTGTTTGTATTTTTTCTCTTCTTATTTCATTGTTTTTAAACATTTCTTCATATTGAGCCCATTCCGGGTAAGCATGAGAATAATTTCGAATGTCCCATGTACTCATGCTTCCAAATTTTGATATTACAAAATTCAAAGCCTCAATATCTGTTTTTGAAAGGTAGTTATATGAATAAAGTTTTTTTAAATTATTTTTTTTAAATCTATTTTCACTAATTTTATAAATTAATTTCGAAGCAAATTTACGTTCACTTTTAGACATGGTAAAATCATTAAATTCTAGAACATCTTTTACATTAGAACCAACTGGACCATGATCCATAGCCCAGTATTCATCATTTGTTATAGTTCTCCCATATTTGATCACATGATATTTATCCGCAAAGTATATTAATTTAACAAGTTTTAACTTGTCGGTAGGACCAATTTTAGATAACAAAAAGTATATAGACTCGCTTATTGTGCCAATTTCTATCATATGTTTTCCTCTAAGTGCATTTTACCATAATTTATGGACTAATCAATAATATACTTTTTTGGGGGAAATCCAATAAAGACCTGACTCCTGTTTTACAAGAGCTTTGAACACTGAAGCCCTGCAAGGTATTTTGATTTGGTTAAAAGCGCCATGCTGTTATCCTAATCGTAGTGTATTTATTAAGTTATTAAGTGTTTTGTTTCTAACTTTTAGATTTCTCAACTCACATTGCCAAATTGTAATTACTTTCCAACCACGTTTTTCAAGTTCAGATATGTTTTTTTTATATCGTTTGATATTGCCGTCTATTTTTTTCGTCCAAAAAGTTTTTCTCGTTTCGGGAAGTTTACCTGCCGGACAATCGTGTCCATGCCAAAAACACCCATGAATAAAAATTAGCATTTTGTATTTTGGCAAAACAATATCTGGTTTACCGGGATATCGTTTGTCGTTTTTACGGAATCTGAAACCTTTTGAGAATAAATACTTTCTTACTATAATTTCGGGTTTTGTTTCTTTTCCTGAAATTTTAGACATTATTTGACTGCGCTTTTGTTTGGTATAGATATCAGACATATGAATTAATTAATTATAGATATACCAAGTCGAGCAATATAAGCTGATAATTTCTGTAATATATCAGCAAAAATACAGTCCTTTGCTTTGAAAAGTAATTTATATTTATCAGTATTTTTGAATTTATTATTCATATTAATTTGGCTCAGCATCATCAAGTCTACGAAAAAGATGGGAGAGCAGGCTGAGCGCATCAAGACAGTCTTTTGCAGTATATATTTCTGATTTTTTTAAATCTTCATTTTCTTGATGCCCGATAGGGTTACGAAAAGCTGCTATCATAGCCTGTGCCAACAGATGATTTCCTCTTTCAATAGTATCTTTTGTTGGATTGGTTATTTTAGCGCCGGTAGTTGGGTTGCTATATGATTCATACCTCTTAGTTATAGATAGTATTCCATGTTCTTTACCAAAAGCCCAATTAATAACTTCATTATCCTCACCAACTGTTTCTTTCGCGGTCTTATGTCTAAGTTTTGTAATATATCTTTTGGCTCCATTAAGAACTGCATCATAGTATTTTTCTTGCTCGTAGTATTCTAAGGTAAGCGCTTTCAATTCTGGTAGAAGATTCTTGTTATGGAATTCGGGGTATTTTTCACTTATTTCATCTATAACTTCTATTGCGGTCTCTGTATCCATGTCTGCTTCCGCAAAAGTTTCTACGGAGCTATCAAAATCTTCTTTCTCTTCCCCTGTTTTTATACTGTCTTCTTTTTCCTTTATTTTAGCATTAGATTTTATGGCTTTTACTTTTGCCTCTTTCCATTTTTTTCGCCAATCTTGTTCCATTTTCTTAATTGTATCTGCGAGCCATTTTTCGAATTCAGCGAGTTCTAGATTTCCCCAATTTAAGGTTTTTCTGTCCGTAGAGATGACGTCATCGGGAAGATCGTCAATAAAATCAACCTCAAGGTATCCTGTTAAGTATTCATAGAAAAAGCTGGAACTATCAATGGGGAAAAGTTCGGGCAGATTTACAAGTTTTTTTCTTGATAGTAGTGCGACCCCTCTTAGTTTTTTTGTAATAGGTTTTTTTGTTGTAAAGATTCTACCTCTTATTTCTTGCGTATAAGGATATGTTCTATTCGGAAATCTCCAAAGAAATTGTATATCTAATTGCTGATAACGAGTCTCGTTTGTTATCTCTTCGTAATCACCATCATTGTATTTTGCAAAAACCTTGAAATTTGAATCAAAAATAAAATAATTGGCTATTTTATTTTTTAAACCTTGAAAATCAAAATTTGAATCACGCTTTATTTGATTAAGTTTTACTATTGTCCCATTTTCTTCTTTGGTATCTTCAGATTTATATTCAGGAAAATAATCTTTTGATTTTCTTATTTTTTTACGATCCATCTCAAAAACTGTTTTTCTTTTATTTTGAATAGTTATAATCTCAGCATAATCAGTAATGCCGAAAAATGACAATTTACCAATTCCTTTTTTACCCATTACAGGTCTATTAAAAATGGGATCATGCGTTTCTTTTTCTTCTCTCCTTTTTCGACCCACGAGTAAATAGTTATCATTAATTTGATTGTAGCTCATCCCATTCCCATTATCTTTAACCAATATTGTTTTGTTTTGAGAATCTGAATCACTAAATTCAATATGAATTTCCTTTGCTCCCGCATCATAACCATTTGCAATTAATTCAGAAATAATGGGGGGTAAGGTTGAATATAATTTTGCTCCTAAGTCATCAATGGTATTAGGGTCAAATTTCAGTTGTAATTTTTCTTCTTTATCCATGATTTTTTATTATAGTTTCCGCAATCTGCTTGGCATAGAGAGGTGGAACTGCATTTCCTATCATTCTTGCGATTGCACCGATACTTTTTGTTTTAAAAACATAATCTTTCGGAAAGGTTTGTAGTGTAGCCCCTTCTCGCAAAGACAATGCCCTGTCTTCTTCCGGATGTCCGAAACGTCCATTTGAAATACTATGAAATTTGGTAGTAATTGTAGGTGCTGGCTTTTCCCAAAACATTCTACCGTATGTATCCTGAAAAGAATTTTTATCTCTTTTCTTGTAAGTATCCAATTGCAGGTCAGTATTTGACCAATCTAATCTGTTTCCACCGTTCTTTTTAGTTTTTCTCATTCGTTCCAAATTTTTCTCACTTAATCCGGACGCAGTATGCATAAACTCTGAATTATCTCTGTGTCCTGCTGGTATTTTCGGGAAACCGTTTTTTACACCGATAAAATCTTTGACTACTGGAAAATTGTCCTTTTTCGGCTTGGGGAACATTCTTTTGTTAGCTACTCTTGTTGCTATTAAAGAAAATCTTTTTCTGTTTTGTGGAATGCCGTAATTATTTAGACCCAAAAACCTAGATAGAAGCCTAAAAAAAGGTAGAAAGAAGCAGGCTCTGCTGGTATAATAGCAAAAACAGAGCATCACCCAATGGGTGAAAAACGGAGATAAAGATGCTATTAACAAAAAAGATGTCACAAGTCAGAT
>JAUWOV010000061.1 GCA_030611945.1 bacterium
TGCATTGCGAGGCTGTGTGAGGATTTTTACAAAGTCGTTTTCGGTTAAACTTGAGAGTTCAACTCTTATCGGGAACCTTCCCTGCAGTTCAGGGATAAGGTCTGACGGTTTACTCACATGAAAAGCGCCGGCCGCTATAAATAGAATATGATCTGTCTTTACCATTCCATATTTTGTGGCAACAGTCGTTCCTTCCACAATAGGCAGTATGTCTCTCTGCACTCCCTCTCTTGACACGTCAGGTCCCGACTGCGATTTAGCGCCTGCAACCTTATCAAGCTCATCAATAAATACTATGCCGGAATTTTCCACTTTGGATATAGCGGTACGAATAATTTCATCCATGTTAAGTAATCTTTCTGCTTCTTCCTGAGTGAGGATACGTCTCGCTTCCTTAATGGCTGCTTTTCTTTTTTTGCTTTGTTTCGGCATCATTTTGGAAAACATATCTTGGAAATTTATTCCCATTTCTTCTATGCCGGAACTTGAGAAGATTTCAACCATTGGCATTATGTGATTTTTTGTCTCAAGCTCAACCATTCTATTATCAAGTTTGCCGTCAGCAAGTCTCATTCTTAGCTTTTCTCGCGTTCTTTTAATTTGAGCTTCCTTTTCCTTATCATCAGTTTTGCTTTTTGCATGGGGCAGTAGCAGATCTAACAGCCTTTCCTCTGCAAGCTCAGCTGCTTTTATTTCAACACGGCAGGTTTCGCTGTCCTTTACCATTTTTACTGTAAGATCAGTCAAATCCCTTATCATGGATTCTACGTCTCTGCCAACATAGCCAACCTCTGTGTATTTTGATGCCTCAACCTTGATAAATGGCACCTGAGCCAATCGCGCAAGGCGTCTGGCAATCTCTGTTTTTCCTATACCTGTTGGTCCGATCATAATAATATTCTTTGGAGCAACTTCGTCACGCAGTTCCAATGGCAGTTTTTGTCTGCGCCATCTGTTTCTCAAAGCTATAGCAACAGACTTCTTAGCATTGTTTTGTCCGATAATATATTTATCAAGCTCTTTTACAACTTGTTTTGGTGTTAGTGCATCCATTAGAATTTTCTCCCTATAGTTTCTCTACAACAATATTATCATTTGTATATATACATATTGAAGATGCTATTAGAATGGCTTCCTTAACAATTTCTGATGCTGAGAGGTCTGAATGTTTTATCAGCGCTTTAGCTGCGGAAAGAGCATAAGGACCACCTGAACCTATGGCTAATACTCCGTCACTTGGTTCAATAACATCTCCATTGCCAGATATAAGAAGCGAATAATCCCTATTGACAACAGCAAGCAAAGACTCCAGTCTTCTTAGAACTCTATCTGTGCGCCAGTCTTTTGCAAGCTCAATTGCAGCCCGCTGAAGGTTGCCGCTATACTCTTCTAGCTTTTTCTCAAACCTTTCAAACAGGGTAAAAGCGTCTGCTGTCGCTCCTGCAAAACCAACCAGCACTTGATCATTATATAATCTACGCAGCTTTTTTGCATTCTTCTTCATAATAGTTTCGCCCTGTGTAACTTGCCCATCGCCGCCTATAGCCACTTTTCCCTTATGTCTTACAGTAAGGATTGTAGTTGATCGTGTCATTTTTTTCCTCCATGAACTGGTTTTTAAATCGCAAAAAATCTTCTATCAATATAACATCTTGAGGCTCTGCAAGCAATGAATTAAAAAACGGGAAAATATCACAATAATTGTGTTATGATACCATTTAAATTTAGGGATAAAAATTAGACAATGATGCCATTTAAAGAACTGGGAATTATTGAGCCTATCTTAAGAGCTCTCAAAGAAGAAAAGTATACTGAGCCTACATCAATACAAGTTAAGGCTATTCCACTCATTCTAAAAAGAAATGATGTATTAGGCAGTGCTCAAACCGGGACAGGTAAAACAGCGGCTTTTGCTATTCCCATCCTGCAACACCTCTTTCTTGCCCGTCAACAGAATAACAGTCCACGCAAAATTAAGTCGCTCATCGTCACTCCTACACGCGAATTGGCGATTCAGATCGCAGAGAGCTTTACGACGTATGGAAAATTTACAGGAATCAAAAATACTGTCGTTTTCGGTGGCGTGAAGCAAGGTGCACAAACGAATGCCCTTCGTAACGGTGTAGATGTTCTCGTTGCAACGCCAGGAAGGCTTTTGGACTTAATAAATCAGGGCTTCATCAGATTAAATGATGTCGAATACTTCGTATTGGACGAAGCTGACAGGATGCTCGACATGGGGTTTATCAATGACATTCGAAAGATCATCGCCAAATTACCAACGAAACGGCAGTCTTTGTTTTTTTCAGCAACAATGCCGAATAATATTGTAGAACTTTCGAGAAAAATTTTAAGGAATCCTATGAAAGTTGATGTAAGTCCCATTTCCTCCACTGCTGAAACTATAAAGCAATATCTGTATTATACCAATAAAGCACATAAGAAAGATTTGCTTATCCATATACTTAAGGATCAAAAGATTGATCAGGCATTGTTATTTTCCAGAACAAAACATGGTGCTGACAAAATAGATCGTAACCTAAAAAAACAAAAGATTAATTCGGCAGCTATACATGGCGATAAAGCTCAAAATCAAAGACAAAAAGTCCTGGCGCAATTTAAAACCGGAGAAGTTAGGGTGTTGGTGGCAACGGATATTGCCGCAAGAGGTATTGACATTGACAAACTAAAATATGTCATAAATTATGATATGCCGAATATAGCCGAAACATACGTCCACAGGATAGGCAGGTCCGGTAGAGCAGGGGAAGAAGGCAATGCTATATCCCTTTGCGAACCTGAAGAAAATGCTTATATAAAAGATATCGAAAAATTGATAAACCAGAAAATAGAACTTGTCAAAGAAAACCCTTATCCTCAAACAGAAAAGCCAATGACAGGAAAGGAAAAAAAGGAATGGGAAAAAGAGAAACAACTAAGAAGACAAGAATATTTTACTGCAAAGAATAAAAAACAAAATAGAACAAGCTCATCAGGATTTTCCAAGCGATCCAGCGGACGCTAACACATACTAAAAACTGCTAGCAAATGATACTATCATGTGATACTAATTTCAAATGATGTTACAAAATCAATATGACATTATCATTATAGGCGCAGGACCGGCAGGTTTGATTGCGGCTATTGAAAGCTATAAATCTTCTGAGAAAATATTAATTCTTGAAAAAATGCATAATCCTGCGTTGAAACTAAGGATTTCAGGAAAAGGACGATGCAACATTACCAACAATGCTGTATTGGAGGATTTTATTTCGCATTTTGGTAAGAACGGAAGGTTCTTGAAATTTGCTTTCGCAAATTTTTTTAATACAGACCTTATTAAATACTTTGAAAAGCTGGGTGTTCAGTTTAAGCTTGAACGAGGAGAGCGTTACTTTCCAAAAAATGATGATGCAGGGGAGATTGCAAAAGCTTTGCTTAACAAAGTGAAACTGCTGAATATTCCCATTTCTACTAATTCAGAAGTAATCAATATTACAAAATTACCTGATAAAAAATTTACTATTACAATTAATAAGAATGCTAAACACATTCAAAAGAACGCCCAGCGCATTCAAATAAAAGCAGATAAAATTGTGCTTGCAACCGGAGGTAAATCGTATCCCAGAACCGGTTCGACAGGAGCAGGATTTAAACTAGCCTCTCAGCTTGGACATACAATTACACCTATCTCTCCATCTATTGTGCCTATTGAAATTAAAGGTAATGCTGCGAAAAAACTTCAGGGATTAAGCTTGAAAAATGTAAAAGCGCAAGTATGGTGTGGAAACAAAAAGGCTGATGAACGGTTTGGTGAAATGCTGTTTACTGATTTTGGTCTCTCCGGTCCGATAATTCTTTCTTTGAGCAAAACTGTTGTAAAACTTGTTGATGATAAAGAAAAGGTGTTTATCTCTATAGATTTAAAACCTGCTCTTGACCACAAAATGGTTGAGCGAAGAATTATAAGAGAAATAACTGAGCATAGCAAACAGGGTTTTAAGCATTTACTAAAAAAACTGCTGCCGGGAAAACTGGTTTCTGTATTTATTAAGAAATTAAAGATTTCAGAGGAAAAGCAACTGAACCAGATTAATTCTGAAGAACGCAGGAAACTGAGGATGCTGCTGAAGGAATTTCAATTTGAAGTAGCAGGTTACAGGTCATTTAATCACGCCATTGTAACGTCCGGCGGAATCTGCATAAAAGAGATCAATCCCCAAACAATGGAATCGAAACTTGTCAAAGGCCTATATTTTGCAGGAGAGATTATTGATGTTGATGCTGATACAGGTGGATTTAATCTGCAGGCTGCCTTTTCAACTGGATGGGTTGCTGGAAGAAGCTGAATTCATGCTCTTGGGTGAGCTTTTTTATACGTTCTTTTCAATTTTTCAGGTGTAAGGTGTGTGTATATTTGCGTTGTTGATAAACTTACATGCCCAAGCAATTCCTGCACAGATCTGAGATCAGCGCCGGCGTCCAAAAGATGTGTTGCGAAACTATGCCTGAAAGTATGAGGAGTGATTCCTAATGTTTTCGGAATTCCAATAATATGTTTACGCACAATTCTCTCAACGCTTCTTGAAGTGAGCCTTCCTCCCCATTTATCAAGAAACAATGCTTGTCTATCCTTAGATATGTCGAGCTTTTCATTATTAAATAATGTGTCTCTAACATCAGAATATCTATTTATTACATCAAGGGCAGTATCCCCAATAGGAACAATGCGCTGTTTGTTTCCTTTGCCCTTAACCTTTATGGTTCCGCCGCCAAAATCTATGTCACGGATATTGAGACCTGTAAGTTCTCCAACTCTTATGCCTGTTGAATAGAGTGTTTCAAATATAGCTCTGTCTCTTATTCCTAATACATCATTTTCGTCAGGTTTTTCTATTAATTTAATCATATTCTCTACAGTAAGAAATTCCGGCAATTTTTTCGCGGTTTTGGGAGTGGAGACGACTAGTGTTGGATTTGTCTTTTGATATCCTTCTCTTACAAGAAACTTAAAAAAAGACCTGATTGTGGCAAGTTTTCTTCCTATGGATTTATTTGAATAGGCTTTGTTTTGTAAATGCGCCAGAAATTTTCTTATAGTTCTGTGTGTAATGTTTCCCAATTCTTCTTTATCTGATTTTAAGAATTCTAAGAATTGCTTAATATCAGATGAGTAAGCTTTAATAGTGTATTCTGACACATTGCGCTCAATTTCCAAATATGTAATAAAGTTTTGGACATTTGTCCCGACATTATCGGGATGTTTCGGATTTCGGATTTCGGATTTCGGATTTCCCATTTTAATGGGTATATGTCCTGATTTTTACTTTATCGGAATTTTTGATATAAAACACGTCTGCTACTAATGCCCTGGATTTCTTATATCCTATCCATTTTATCCTCATAGAGAATGAATCACTCTGCATATTTTCAGAAGCCAACCTCCACCACCTCTCCATTTCTGCAGTAGCTTTTGGGGAATGGTTTTTAACCAGATCTCTGAATATTGAATCAACAAAAATCTCTATAAAACCAATCTTCTTATCAACCTGTATTTCTAGAATATATTCACTACCATCGTATAATATGCGCGCAGTTTTCTTATCAGTTTGTGTAGCTCCGTGCCATCTTTGTTCACGCGAAGTGACTATGCTTGTATCCTTGTTTGTTCGCTCGTGTAAGCCAATAGATATCTGTTTCTTTTCTTTGCAGCAGGTGTAGTGAGCCACAAATAGCATCAGCAGAAGCAATACTATGGTATTTAGTGCTTTCATGATTTCTCCTCATGATATGCGAGTTAATAGCTTTTTTACATAATCAGTGATTTTTATTTAATCAGCACTTCTATCTCCCCTGATGGAGGAACCTCCAGCTCCCATCTCTTTATTTCTTTGCCATCCTTTTCCACCAATGTTGTTGGAATATTATCTACATTATAAAATGCGCCTTCCGCTAATCCCTCAACTGTGTCCATATTATAGAAAGACATCTTAACCTGATCAGACACATTCCATTTTGGCAGAAAAAACTCCAGTTTATTTTTTGTAGTCTTGCACTTTGCGCAGTCGGGCTTGCCAAACACCTTTATACTTGTACTCTCTGCCATAATACATGTCTCCTTTCAGGCTATTTTATATTGACCTTTTTGTCTATCCCTTAATTCGCCAAGCTTTGATTTATTCCAGTTATTTACTCTGCTGAAATATCCAACGATTCTTGTTATACCATATACATCTTGACTATCGCAATTACCGCATGTATCAACTAAACCCCGCGTAGTCTTCTTACAACTATTACAGATCGTAAACTCAGGAGATATTGTTAATTGAGCGGCTTTTGTATTAAAAAAAGTTTTTTTAACAAGATTAAATATGCTCTCGGGAGAAGGCTTTGCCTCCCCAATAAATGCGTGCAGGATAGCGCCGGATTCTATCATTGTATGAAACTTTGCCTGCTTTTCTATTCTTTCTACCAAACCTATTTCAGCATCTGCGCGAAAATGAATAGAATTAGTATAATAGTATTCATCCTGAGCCATATTGCCTTTTACTATATCCTTGCTTTCAGGGTATTCCCTCATATCCACTTTTGCAAGACGTCTTGCCGCGCTTTCTGCAGGGGACTCTTCAAGAGCAACCCTTAATCCGTGTTTTTGCTCGTATTTTTTAGTAGTCAGATTCATAAAGGAGATTATTTTGAGCCCTAATCTGTATGTCTCCTCATCTTCATGAAGTTCTTTTCCTGTTAAATGCTGAACGCATTCATTAAGACCTATAATACCAATTATATAGGTAGCCTCATCCAGATCAACATACTTTCTTCCATCTTTTGCTTTTTTACCAATCTGCCATAACGGCATAGTTTTATTCTTCATAAGAGATGCAATAAACTTTTTCTTTTGTATGTGAGCTGTCATAGCTAGATCCATTGCATGTTCAATTTCCTTATAAATGCCGTCTATATTCCCTTTACCCGCTCTGTAAGCTGCTTGCGGCAGATTTATTGTAACATTCTGAAATCCACAGAAGCGCATGCTTTCAGGATGCTTTATCATATAATCATCCTTTATCTGGGTTCTCAGACGACAGCAGGCGCTGAGTGTAACCTCATCCCTGTCAAACACAAAGTAGGGAGTCCCATTCTCGCTTGCTATTTTACACGCATATTTAAGAAGCTCAAGCTGAGCCGGGTTATTGAATGTATCCTCACTTATATGCAGATCCATTTTAGGGAATGCAAATACATTTCCATTTCTGTCACCAGCTCTCCATACATCCATCATTGCCTTAGTAAATTTCTGAGCCCACGATTCATACTCAGCATAAGTCTTGCCTGTGTATTCTCCCTTTGGCCCTATAGCTTCAATATTTTTTAGATATCCGGGAATACCTGTATGAATATTAAAATCCAAAAACAATGTTTGCCCTCCGCGGCTGAATGCATTTTGGCTGGCGCTGAAAATCAGATACTGCGCCTCCTGGCGCATTTCCTTCTCACTCATTCCAACAACATACGGAGCATAGAAGATATTTATATACCCAACGCCCAGAGCTCCTGCATAATAAGCCTGCATGGATGCTAAAAATGTATTTAAGTGGCCTGTCAGGGTTCTGGCGTGAGAAGCTGGAGCTGAAGAAGTGTCTAAATTCACTAATTCAAGTCCATACTTTTTTATGTATTCCAGAGAATGAGAAGAACAATATACCCTTGTAGGATATCCAAGATCATGCAGATGAATTATGCCTTTAAGATGCGCCTCGCTAATGTCCGAACTAAATATCTTCCGCAAAGCATATTGCTTTAAAGTACTCTCTGCAATTGTCAGGTTTATCGCTTCCGGATTGTTAACAGCAATATTGGAATTCTCATTGCTTTTTGAGAAAACAAGTTGATCTATGTCAAATATTGGCATTCCCAATACCTGCTGCTTTGAAAGTTTTTGTTTATATCCATTGATAAACAGCTCATTATCCACCAGCTCTCTTATAAGGGATGTAGATATCTTTGTAAGCCCGGACGTAAAGATGTTTTCTTCAACAGACGTGGCTATTTTGTCTGCTATTGACTGAGACACACCGGCTTCTTTTACAAGAGCCATTGATATTTTCGCTTTATTCCATGGAAGAATTTCGTCCTGGGTAATGGTTGAGACAAAAAGAGATAGATCAGTTGTTGTTGCTTTTGTTTTCTTCTCCTTTCTAACCTGAAGCATTTCCCGTAATCGGCTGCGCTCATTTCTATAGAGGATATACGCCTTAGATGTTTTAGCATGCCCCGTTTCAATAAGCACTTTCTCTACAATATCCTGAATTTCTTCTATTTCCGGGATCTTGTTTCTAAAGTTTTGCTCAAGATATGAAGTTATAGCATTGGTTAATTCCTCAGCTACTGCTTTATCTTGTCCACCAACAGCAGCAGCAGCTTTTAAAATAGCCTGCATAATCTTATTTTTATCAAATAAAACTACTCTGCCATCCCTTTTCCTAACTGAGGTAAGCGCGCGTGTATTTGCCATCTTTAACATCCCCTATTTTTGATTATAGTCTTTGCATGGTCCATGAAATCTCCTACGTCTTCAAATTGACGATATACTGAAGCGAATCTTACGTATGCAACTGCGTCTAAATCATGCAGCTTTTTCATAACCAATTCACCTATCTCTTCTGAGGCAACCTCCTTATTCATGTCATTCCAGAGTTTCTTCTCTATGTCATTTACTATCCCCTCCAAAACCTCCATGCTTATAGGTCTTTTTTCACAGGCTGTTACAATGCCGTTTAGAAGTTTTTCCCTGTTAAACTCCTCTCTGCGATTATCTTTTTTAATAACCATAATTGGAATCAACTCTATCTTTTCATAGGTAGTAAATCTCTTTGCGCATTTCAAGCACTCTCTTCTTCGTTTTATAACATTGTTTTCCCTGCTTTCTCTGGAATCAATTACTTTGTCTTCCTCATAACCACAGAACGGACACTTCATTTAAAATACCCCTCTATATTGTGTAAAATAAAATATAACACCCAACATATAGGGTGTCAAGGAAAATTTTTTTACTCCTCGTACTCCTGCTCTTTATCATTTAAGACATCAAGCTGAATGCCAACCTGTTTGAACATTTCTCTGGTTAAACCGGCAGTATGATATTTTTTCTGGCATACAACCCGCTTGATACCGGCAGCAATTATTATGCGGGCGCATACTGAACACGGCTCCATCTTGACATAAAGAGTAGCGCCTTCCAAAGCCACACCTATTCTGGCTGCATGCACAATAGCATTCTGCTCAGCATGTATGGTGCGGACACAATGGTCATGTAATTTCCCTGAGCTATCTCCTTCTTCTGTTGACTTAATCATCAAATGCCCAACTTCATCGCAATGAGCCAGTCCCGGCGGAGAACCAACATAACCGGTAGAGAGAATATGGTTATTCCTAACAATTACACAACCAGCCCGACCGCGTCCACAAGTAGCTCGGGAGGCAACTGTCTTCATTATTTTCATAAAATAACTGTCCCAATTTGACCGCTCACTCATTAATTTTACTCCTTAAAATTTGCGTGTTCGTAACTTATCAAAAACAGAAGGATTGTGTCAACAGAAATTCAAAACATTTATATAGACTTTTAAAAGGCATTCTGAATTAGCTTAAAATCAACCATATTCTTTTTTGAATCAAACAGGATAGAGACCACATCAAAACGAAAGCAGAGATTCCGATACTTGCTTGTTTTAATATATGCCTCTGCAATACGACGAATTCTATTCTGCTTAGTGTGAGTAACTGAACTTTCTGGCGGGCCAAATCTGTCTGAGGAACGAGTTTTAACCTCAATAAATATCAGTACATCCTTATGCCTTGCAATAATATCTATTTCTCCCCATAGTGACCTATAATTTCTTTCAATGATTTTATATCTCTTTGTCTTAAGAAATCTACATGTAAAGTCTTCTCCATATTCTCCTAAAGATATCTTTCCACTTTGCTTATTCTCCTTTTCCCGAACAGGAGAAAACGACCTTCTATGAATAGGGGATATGCCAAATTTTGCTATTACTTCAAGATGAAACTGTGTAGCATACCCCTTATGTTTTTCAAAGCCGTACTGAGGATATTGTTTTGCGTAATCTATCATTATTCTGTCTCTTGTAACTTTTGCAATAATAGACGCTGCAGCTATTGACGCGCTTTTTGAATCACCTTTAACAATTGCTGTCTGCGGTTTTTTTAAGCTTGATACTCGTAATCCGTCAACCAGTATACATTCTGGGGAGATATTTAAGTTATCAATTGCTCTATTCATAGCGCGGTGTGT
>JAUWOV010000012.1 GCA_030611945.1 bacterium
GCTATGCGCTGGATTATAAATTATGCTAAGGCAAGAAAGGGCAAAAGCATGGGAGAAAAATTAGCTCAGGAAATTATAGATGCATCTAAAGGCGAAGGGACTTCCGTAAAAAAGAAAGAAGATGTCCATAAAATGGCAGAAGCTAATAAGGCTTTTGCTCATTATAGATAAAGCCAAAAAAGGACTTGCAAGGCACAGAGTATATGATATAATCCGTGAACTTATTTAAAAGAAGGAGGATAGGAAATGGCAAAAGAGAAGTTTGAAAGAACAAAGCCGCATATAAACGTAGGGACAATAGGACACGTAGATCATGGTAAGACGACATTAACGTCAGCAATAACAAAGATATTAAGCAAAAAAGGATTAGCATCAGCAAAGGAATTTGATGAGATAGATAATGCGCCTGAGGAGCAAGAAAGAGGAGTAACGATAAATGTACATCATGAAGAATATGAGACAGAGAACAGACATTATGCGCATGTAGATTGTCCGGGGCATGCAGATTACATAAAGAATATGATAACAGGCGCAGCGCAGATGGACGGAGCAGTGCTGGTAGTAAGCGCAGCAGACGGTCCAATGCCGCAGACAAGAGAGCACATATTATTGGCAAGGCAGGTAGGAGTGCCGTCACTGGTGGTGTTTTTAAACAAGGCGGATCAGGTAGATGATAAGGAACTGTTGGAATTAGTAGAGCTGGAGGTAAGGGAATTATTAACGAAGTATGAATTTCCTGGGGACGATATTCCTGTGATAACAGGTTCAGCATTAGCGGCAATGGATTGCGGATGCGGGAAGGAAGACTGCGAGAAATGCAAACCTGTTCTGGAATTACTAAAACAGATGGACGAATATATACCGTTGCCAAAAAGAGAGATAGATAAACCGTTTCTGATGGCAGTAGAGGATGTATTCACAATAACAGGAAGAGGAACAGTAGGAACAGGAAGAGTAGAAAGAGGAGTAGTAAAGGTAGGAGAGAGCGTAGAGATAGTAGGATTAAGAGAAA
Source organism: bacterium (assembly GCA_030611945.1). Lineage (GTDB taxonomy): Bacteria > JAHJDO01 > JAHJDO01 > JAHJDO01 > JAHJDO01 > JAHJDO01. The sequence goes on from JAUWOV010000012.1 coordinate 1,013, forward strand.
CGAAGAAGACTGTAGTAACAGGAGTAGAGATGTTCAGGAAGCTGCTGGACCAGGGACAAGCTGGAGATAATGTAGGGGTATTGTTAAGAGGGATAGAGAGGAATGATATAGAAAGAGGGCAAGTATTGGCAGCGCCCGGAACAATAACGCCGCATACACAGTTTAAAGCAAAGGTGTATATATTGAAGAAAGAAGAAGGAGGAAGGCATACACCATTCTTCAAGGGATACAGACCGCAGTTTTATTTTAGAACAACAGATGTGACAGGGACAGCAAAGTTAGCCCAAGGAGTAGAGATGGTAATGCCAGGAGACAATGTAGATTTAGAGATAGAACTGATAGCGCCGATAGCAATGGAAGATGGATTAAGATTTGCGATAAGAGAAGGAGGAAGGACAGTAGGTGCTGGTGTTGTATCTAAAATTATTAAGTGAAGAAAGTAGATAGGTAGTAAGAGTATGCGCGATATAGTTACATTAGCATGTGTAGAGTGTAAAAATAGAAATTACACTACAACGAGAAACAAAAAAATCCAAAAAGATAAATTGGAATTAAAAAAATATTGTAGATTTTGCAGAAAGCATATATTGCATAAAGAAACCAAATAGAGCTGTAGGCCTGTAGCTCTAACGGTAGAGCAGCGGACTCCAAATCCGATGGATGGGGGTTCAAATCCCTCCAGGCCTGCTATTAATATTTAGAGATTATGTTTAAACGCATTAAAATTTTTTTATTGGATGTTCATAAGGAACTCAAGAAGGTCTCTTGGCCAACAAAGAACGAAATAAAAGAATCCACTGTGATTGTCATTATAGCTGTTGGAATAAGCGCGGTATTTATTGGTATAGTGGACTTTTTCTTGGGCAATATTTTGAGTAAGATAATAAGGTAACAAAAGTAACTATGGAAAAAAAGTGGTATGTAATACACATACATTCGGGTTTTGAGGGTAAAGTAAAGCTACAGCTGGAACGTAAGCTAAAACTTGCCAATATGGAGGAGTTTGTATCTCAAATATTAATTCCGACAGAGAATGTTGTAGAAGTTAAAGCCGGGCAAAAAAAGGTCAGCAGCAGGAAGTTCTTTCCTGGTTATATTCTTATAGAGATGGAAATGAATGACGAAATTTGGCAGCTGATACGAAACGTTCCTGGAGTTAGCGGCTTTATTGGAAACAATAGAAAAGCTGTACCGCTTTCTGAGAAAGAAATACAAAAGATATTTGAGAAACTGAAGGAAAAAGAAGAAAAACCCAAACCAAAGGTAATGTTTGATAAAGGAGAAAGCATAAGGATTATAGAAGGACCATTTGCTGATTTTAATGGTGAGATTGAAGAAGTTAGTCCGGAAAAAGGAAGATTAAAGGTAATGGTTTCTATTTTTGGCAGATCAACACCTGTTGAATTAGAATCTTGGCAGGTAGAGAAGATATGATAAGGAGTAAATTTTAATATGGCAAAGGGGAAAAAAGTTGCAGGAATGATAAAGCTGCAGATTTCAGCAGGAAAGGCAACACCAGCGCCGCCAGTAGGTCCGGCTCTAGGTCAGCATGGCATTAATATAATGCAATTTTGTCAGGCATTCAATAATCAAACCAAGGACCAGGAAGGATTAATAATTCCTGTTGTTATAACGGTTTATGAAGATAAGTCCATTACATTTATTACGAAATCTCCGCCTGCCGCAGTTCTCCTAAAGCAAGCTGCCGGTATTGCAAAAGCATCCGGAGAGCCTAATAAAAACAAGATAGCAAAGGTAAGCAAGGATAAGGTTAGAGATATAGCAAAAATGAAAATAAAGGATTTGAATACTTCTAATATTGAATCTGCAATGAAGATTATTGCAGGAACTGCTAGAAGTATGGGGATTGAGATAGAAGGATGATATTATTTCAAAATTTAAGGGGTGATAAAATATGAAAAAACTCTCAATATTCTTACTCATATTTTCAATGGTCTTAAGCAGTGTAACTCCTGCTTATAGTCGACCAAAAAAAGCAAGCACAGCTACAATTCAAGGACAAGTAACGAATTCAGTAACAAATCAAGCCATATCAGGCGCAACAGTCCGAGCAGGTCGTTATAGAGTTGCAACAAATGAAAATGGCAATTATATAATAAAAAATATTAGAGTATGGTTCTGGGGAAGAATATATAGAGTAAAAGCATCTGCAAAAGGATATTACGCAAGTTCCAGATGGATATATGTAAGAAAAGACAAAACATACACCTTAAACTTCAGATTAAGACCAAGAAGACCGCTGATATTAGTTAATATAACTTCTCCTGAAGATAATTCGTATATAAGAGGGTCAAATTTAGACGTATCAGTCTCATGGCAGGGCAGAGCGGGAATAATAGATTTATATTTAGATGATAGTTTAGCTGGAAGCTACAGGACATGGCGTTGGTGGCACAGGTCGGGGACTCATACATTCAATATAGATCTTTCAGAGCAACAAGATGGGGAACATAAGCTCAAATCAATTGCATACAGGTCGCACAGAAGAAAAGGCTACAAAGCAGAGTCCAAAGAGATAACATTTATCTTAGACAATGCCTCCCCTGTAATTTCAGATATATCTCCAATAGACAATGCTTTAATTAACGACAACCAGCCAGAGATCTCAGCAGTATTGTCGGATGTCACGAGCGGAATAGATAAAGATACAATTATATTAAAACTTGATGATGCAGAAGTAGCTGTAACTTATGATGAGATAACAGGAAAGCTAAGTTACACCCCAGCGATAGCGCTTGTAGATGGAACACATACAATTTCTATTGAAGTGAAAGACGGGGTAGGAAATGAAGCAAGCGCCACATCAACACTTATAATAGATGCAACACCGCCAGTAATATCAAACATCCAGCCGGAAGATGGTAGTACAATTGAAGAAGCAAAACCTGTCATATCAGCAGAATACTCGGATAACCTATCAGGAATAGATGCAAGTTCAGTTAAATTATTATTGGATACTCAGGATGTAACAGGTAATGCTACTGTAACAGAGACTAGCATAACATATACTCCAGCTCAGGATTTGGAAAGCGGGGAACATACAGCAGGATTAGAAGTCAAAGACATTGCAGGAAACACAATATCAGAAATATGGACGTGGACAGTAGAGGGAGGAGCAAAGATATTAAATGAAATTCCCAGTAATGACCCGCAGGATCTGGCAGTAGATAATAATAGAAACCTGTACATTCTTGAATCAGCGCCCGGAAGAATATACATTTATGATAAAGATGCGGCCTACATAACATATATTCAGCTTGAAGATATGTTAAATCCAAAAGGAATAGCGCTGGATAAAGATAATAACCTTTATATAGCAGATACAGGAAACAGCTGTATAAAGAAGCTTAAACTCATAGAGCCGGATATATTTACCTATCAGCTTGACACTGATTTTGGAACAGACGGAGTTGCCGGCGATACGCTCATTAGTCCATGGGGAATAGCAGTTGATGATGATACGAATATCTATGTAACAGATAATCAGGCAAATAAGGTGATAGAATTTGATGGACAAGGAAAGTATCTAACAGATTTTGACAGGACAGAAGAAGCGATAAGCGATACTGAAATCATAGAACATCCATTCAATAGTCCAAAGGGAATCACAACAACAGGCTACGGGACAATATATGTAGCAGACAGTGGAAACAACCAGATACAGGAAACATCAGCTAGCGCTTTAAATGTCATCATAGGTTCTGAGGGAACAGGAGATGGCGAGTTTCAAAATCCTGTAGACGTAGCAGTAAGTCTTTATTACATCTATGTTATTGACAATGGAAATTTGAGGGGGCAGAAGTTCCTAACAGAGCCGAGAAAAGAAGATGACCCGCAGAGGCCGTTTGAAGCAAAATTTGACAATTTGAATCTAAATAATCTGACAGCAATTGCAATAGATAATGACCTGAAGAGAGAAATAATTTACATAGCGGATAATGGAAATAACAGAGTATTAAGAATTGAGATACCGATTAAGTCTGCTGAACCTGTTTTGGAAGAGATGAAGACAAAACTTGAAGCTGAAGATATTGACAGCGCAGTTTCATGCGTAAGCATTGATTCGCAGGAGAAATACAGAGAAGCTTTTAATGTGTTGAAAGACGCAGGCAAGCTGAATGAATTTGCAGAAGATATGAAAAATCTGGAACTTATCTATGTAAGAGGAGACAGGGCAAAATACAGATTAAAGAGATTAGAAGATGGCGAAGAGATTACATATTACATATATTTCAAGAAAGATGAAAATGGAGAATGGAAGATAGAATCATTTTAGGAGAAAGTTTTAGATTAGAAATATAACAGGAGGACGGTTATGGGAGAAAATAAATACACAGCGATAATAAAAAAAGAAGACGATTGGTGGATTGGCTGGATAGAAGAGGTACCGGGCGTAAATTGCCAAGGACATACGCATGATGAATTAATGGAAAGTCTTGCTGCAACATTGAAAGAAGCTCTGGAATTCAATCGACAGGATGCTATCGCGACAGCAAAGCAAAATTATAAAGAAGAACCGGTTTTTGCATGAAAAGGAAGGAGTTCTTGAAATATTTGAGACAGCACAGTTGTTCGTTAATCCGTGAAGGAGCGAACCATTCTTGGTGGGGCAGCGTCCTGGAAAATAAACGTTCATCTGTCCCGCGACATACGGAAATAAATGATAATTTGGCAAATAAAATCTGCAAGGATTTAGGTATACCCAAAATAAAATAAGAGGGATTTCTTATGTATAAATTAGTAAAAATAATTTTGGTTTTTGCTTTAATATTTTTAACCACAACCTCTGCTTTCTGCTTCGGCTTTGGATGGACATGGATGGGTAAGTATGAACCAATGAAAGTGGTTGATGCTGATACAGGAAAGCCGATAGAGGGAGCGTGGGTAGCAGTTAGGTGGCATAAAATACCATTTTGGGAGTATCTAAATGTTGGAGGTCCGAATTCGGTAACGACAAAGATTATATCATTGGAAACAGATGAAAAAGGAGAATTTCATCCGTTTGAGAGCAAGTGGAAGTATGGAAGTGAAGTATGGATATATGCTTGGGAAAAAGGTTACAAGTTGGGAGTAGCAAGTCCGCCATATAGAGAACATGATGATGAACGAGGTAAATGGAAGGAAGAAGTATCTCCTATCATCAAGCTCAAGAAACTGCCTGAGGGATATGAAGGGACAGGGGAATATGTCAGCATGATGAATACTACAGAAAGTTTTTTTGAAGGTACAAAGTGGATAAAGTTTGTAACAAAAGAAAGAGATAGAGCTTCTAAGTTATGGCGTAAAAAAATAGAGGATAAATAAATATGGACAAAAGAAAAAACAGACTATTGGCTTGTACAATTGGAATATGCCTGTCGTTAATGTTTTCTACTAATCTGTTTGCATATGAAAAAGAAACACATAGAGAAATAACAAAAGAGGTGGTTAAAAATGTCGAATCAAAAATAAGCAATGTCCTCACTAATGAATGGAAACTTGAGGAAGGAACAAATTTTTCTTTCCGTATCATTAAGGGAAAGTCTGGCAATTACAGGCAGTTGATAACTCAAGGCAGTTGGGAGGAGGATGTTCCTTTTACTAACTGTCCAAAGCATTTTTACGACCCTACAACAGGAAATGGGGTGCTCGGTTTTACTGATGCGATATCAAGGGGTGTTGATAGTGTTGGAACTGTCTGGAGTTACAAGGATTCGAAAAACTATTTGTACAGCGCATTAACAGCAGAAAAGGGAAAAGACAGGTTAGCCAATTTCGGCAGGATGTTTTACTCATTGGGCAGAACCATCCATCTTTTAGAGGACATGGCTGTGCCATCACATGTGAGAAATGATTCGCATATGTATCTTCCAGGTACAGAATGGCTATTTCGTCAAAGAGATATGTATGAAAAGTGGGCAGAGAAAGCAGCAAGAGATGGAATCTTAAAAACAACTAGCTGTGGAGCTGTAGCAATTTCAAATGATGACATAAAAGACCTGTGGGATGAAACAAGAGACTATGGAGAAGCAGGAGATAATACATACATAGGAATGGGGCTTTCGGAATACACCAACCACTATTTTCTAAGTAGAGATACAATATTTAGAGAATATACATATCCAGAGAGAGCTGGATGTGGCGAGAAATTGGTAAGTGTAGAAGCAGAAGATGAGAAGATTGATATAATCAAGTATCTTTACACAGCGGAAGTAGACCCGCTTGCAAAAGAGTCATTATTTTACAAATATCGAGAAAAGTACGATTTATATCAGCTTGACGATGTTTCATATCAGCTTGATGGGAATTGCCATAAGGCATATTCAGATAAACTAATTCCAAGAGCAGTTGGCTACTCTGCTGGTCTGTTGGATCACTTTTTCAGAGGCAAGCTGGATGTTACAAAGAAGGAAGCGAAAAGAAAAAGCGCTGATAACAGGAATTATGATGTAACGCTTAAGATAAAGAACAACTCTGGCGAAGCGATGAGCGGCGGGAGTTTTGTGCTGATGTATAAAAAGAATGAGACTGAATATGTGGAATTGGGAAGCACAAGTCTCTTGGAACTTCTTGAGAGCGGAGAAACACTTGATGCAGGAGCGGAGACAAAGGAATGGAAGATAAACGGCGCAACAATAGAAATGCCGGATTACGCAAAGAAGGAGTTTAAACAAGGTGATTTCAGCAAGATAGAATTTACCCTTGCGTATAAAGGAAAACTTGGCGAAGAATCAAGCGTAACAATCGGAAAAGTTTTTGATGAGATGGAAGAAATCCCACCCTACTACTTCCACGTCCAGCTTTCCCCATCATATGTGGAAACTGGGAGTCCTGTATCACAAACAGAAACATTCACAATAAAAGTTCAGTGTTATAACTATGGAACATCTGTTAATCCCCCACCTGAAGGGACAGTGAATAAGCTTTCTGGCACAGAAAGTTATGTAAAGAATGATGATGGAGAATGGGAGAAGGAGAAGATAAATCCAGATTGTCAGGCGCCAGAAGCAGGTTGGGCAAAAAGTAATTATAACGGCGAGGTAAGTTTAGAAATAGTTGATACATCAGGTTATGAATTATATTTTAGTGGAGAAAACTTAGAAACGTTAGAGCTGGCAGATGGAGCAAGTTCAATATCAGGAGTGGTAATAAAGGCAGAAGATGGAAATATAGGAGATAATCATCTATTCTTGATCATCTCCGCATCAGATGGAGCAGGAAACGGTAATGGTGCTTTGATGGTAAATCCAGTAATAGTCACTGCTCATGGCATAGCAGGCAGATATCAGAAAAGAGCTTTTCATGATACTCATATTACAGATCCAGATGATTGGAATGTAGGGGCATATAATGAGGCGTGGCATAGACTTGTGTATGGGTATTGGAAGTCTGGTACATGGCACCCAGGGTGGATTGATGCATCTTGGACAACACATGTGTATCATGCTAAAAGTTTTTTCTGGTCAAAAATAGGTGATTACAGCCATGGGCATGTTTATGTACAGATATGGGCACAAAAGTGTCAGGCAGCAATCAACCTCTCGGGGTATGCTCCTGATGAGATTGAGCATGCATGGATGAGAGCGGCAGTTACGATTGATGATGACCGTATTAATCATCTTATAGGCAGCATAAAAAATAAAACAACAGGAGAGGTGGGAGTAGTGCAAGTAATAGATGATACCCATAAGTATCTAATTTGGGAAAATATACCGTTTTCTGATTTTGGGTCGGAAGTAACGTATGCGTTTGAACCGTCTATTAACACTGAAGGAGTGGGAGGGGCGATGCAATTAAAGCCTGAGTACGATCCCATATTTAAACCTAATTCTATATCTGGAGTTAAGATGACAGGTAGTCCACAGATTTTATTTATTCCAAAAACGCCGGAATAAAATGCTAAAAACAATCATAAAACCAGAACAAAAAGTACTGAAGGAATTACTTGAAGATACCGTTTCAAGAGCGTATTATGCGTCGCTTCAGGCTAAAGAAGTTTCTAGATAAACAAAAGGGAACGCCAGAATGAAAAAGAGAGGTAAGAGGTATCAGGCAGTTGAAAAATTAATAGATAAAGAAAAAGTGTATGACATTTCTCAGGCAGTTGAATTGCTGAAAGAGTCGGCTAGCGCGAAGTTTGATGAAACGGTTAATATGGCTTTTCATCTGGGAGTAGATCCTAAAAATGCTGACCAGCAGGTAAGAGGCGTTATAAATTTGCCTCATGGAACAGGCAAGACTGTAAGGATTGCGGCTTTTGCGAAGGGCGATAATGCTGATAAAGCCAAGAAAGCAGGAGCTGATTTTGTCGGGGATAAGGATCTGATGGATAAAATAAGCAAAGGCTGGCTTGATTTTGATGTTGTGGTTGCAACACCTGATATGATGAAAGAGATAAGTAAGTTAGGCAAGATACTTGGACCGCGCGGATTAATGCCTAATCCAAAGAGCGGGACAGTCGCTTCGGATATAGCGGGAGCTGTAACAGAGATTAAAGCAGGGAAGGTAGAGTACAGGCTGGACAAAGGAGCGAATTTGCACATAGTAGTAGGAAAAGCTTCGTTCTCCAAAGAGCAATTATCAGATAATATATTGGCAGTTGTAAAAGAAATTACTCAGGCAAAACCTGCGTCTTGTAAAGGACAATATGTAAAGAATCTTGCTATTAGTTCCACAATGGGACCAGCAATAAGACTGAATGTAAATGTTAAGGCACAAAGTGGCAAAGGCACATAGGCACAAAGTATAAAAAGTCCCCCTTTGAAGGGGGATTCAGGGGGATGTATGAATAAAGATGAAAAGGCAAAAAGGGTAAAGGAATTAGCTGGGCAATTCCAGAAGAGTCCTAATAATATGATATTTACAGATTATAAAGGCTTAACAGTTAAAGAGATATCAGGCTTGCGGGAAACATTAAATGAAAAAGGAATATTATATAAGGTTATCAAAAATAGACTTGCATGTTTGGCATTAAAAGAGAGTGGACTGAAGGGTTTGGATCATTTTTTTACAGGTCCTACAGCTATTGCTTTTGCGCAAAATGATCCAACTGTTCCGGCAAAAGCGCTGTCAAAATGTTCAAAAGAATATGATTGTCTTAATATAAAAGGAGGGTTTATTGATGAACTCGTTTTTTCTGCAGAACAGGTTAAAGAGATCGCTTTAATTCCTTCCAGAGGTCAATTACTTATGCAGTTAGTGGGACAGCTTCAGGCTCCAATAGGTAATTTTGTATATTGTATTAGATCAATATTAGCCAGGTTTGTGTATGTGATTCAAGCTGTAATAGATAATAAAACTAATTCAAAGACAGAGGAGGTAGATAATGGTAACAAAAGCTAAAAAAGCAACAGAAGAAAAGGCAACAGAAGAACCAGTAAAGAAAATTCCTAAGGTTGAGGCAAAAAAGCCGGACAAAGCAGGCATTATAGATCTGGTAAAGAATATGACAGTTTTGGAGTTATCTAATCTTGTAAAAGATCTGGAAAAGGAATTTGGTGTTACTGCTGCTCCGGTTGGTATTGGAGCTGTCTCTCCAGGAGCAGCATCTGCTTCTGCTGCTCCAGATGAAGAGAAGGAGAAGACAACGTTTACTGTCTTATTAAAGCAGTTTGGGGATAAGAAGATTCAGGTAATAAAGGAAGTAAGAGCTCTTACAGAGTTAGGACTTAAGGAGGCGAAAGACCTTGTAGAGAGCGCGCCAAAGCCTATTAAGGAAAATATTTCAAAGGAGGAAGCTGAGGAGCTTAAGGGAAAATTAGAAGCTGTTGGCGCTGTTGTAGAATTGCAGTAATGCTAGTCCTTAAAGACATAATAATTGCTGCTAAAAGCAGTTTAATTTAAGTGAACCACGTTAGAGAATTTTCTCTAAGCGTGGTGAAGGGGGAATAAATATGTCTCAACGTGTATCTAATTCTTCTGGTAGAGATGTATATTGTCAGATCTCTTCTATTATGAATGTTCCTGATTTAATGTATGTTCAAAGGGCGCCATATGCAGAATTTCTTCAGAGGAATGTATCCCCTGCGACTCGTAAAAATCAGGGACTTCAAGCAGTATTTAACGAATTTTTCCCAATAATAGACGAAAAGGGAAAATTCTGCCTGGAATTTTCAAGTTATAGTATTGGTGATCCTAAACACAATGTAGCTGAATGCAAGAGGTGTGGAGCAACATATGCTGCTACTCTTAAGTTGAGGATGAAACTGACTATTAATGAAAAGGATTCCACCAAAGCCTGCATAGCAAGAGAGCAGGAGGTGTATTTGCTGGATTTACCTCTTATGACAGAACAGGGGACATTTGTCATCAATGGAGCAGAGAGAGTTATTGTTAGTCAGTTACATAGATCTCCGGGGCTTTATTGTCAAAAAAAAGAAGTTTCTAATGAGAAAGAGCTTTATTCAGCGCGTCTTATTCCGAACAGAGGGGTCTGGCTTGAGTTTGAATTTGATGCTAATGACATACTTTATGTCAGCATGGACCGTAAAAGAAAGATGCTTGCTACAGTTTTGCTTAGAGCGTTTGGATATGTGACAGATGAAGAGATTATCAGGCTTTTCTATATATGCAAGGCGAAAATAATTACAAATAAGACAGTGTCTGATGATATTGTTGATGAAATTCTGGCAGAGGATGTAGTTGATGAAAATACAGGAGAGATCATAGCAGAGAGTAAAGAAAGAATAACTCCTTCTATTGCTAAGAAGATATTAACATTCAAGATTAAAAGCATAAACATAATAGAAATGTCCGGCAAAGATATTTCTATTATAAATACACTTGCAAAAGATCATAGAAAATCAAAAGAAGAAGCTTTTGTGGAAATGTATAAAAGATTGCGTCCAAGTGATCACTTTACAATAGATGCTGCTGAGAGTTATTTTAAGGACATTATTTATAATCCTAGAAGATACGACCTTTCACAAGTTGGTAGATATAAGTTAAATCAGAAGTTAGGTCTTAATTATTCTTTGGACAAGACCACTTTAGATAAAGAAGACATAGTAGGAACAATCCATTATTTACTTAAGGCAAAGCACAATGCGGAAGAAGAGGATGATATTGACCATCTTTGGAATAGAAGGGTTAGAACTGTTGGGGAATTACTGCAGACTCAGTTTAGAATAGGGCTTGCTAAGCTGGAAAGATCTGTAAAAGAGAGAATAGCGTTTCAAGAACCAGATACTGTTATGCCTCATAATCTAATTAATGGACGGTTAATTTCTTCAGCAGTAAATGATTTTTTTGCGCGTGGGCAGCTATCGCAATTTATGGATCAAACAAATCCTTTATCAGAACTTACTCATAAAAGAAGGATAAGCGCCTTAGGTCCCGGAGGACTTACAAGAGAGAGAGCAGGATTTGAGGTCAGGGATGTTCATCCAACTCACTATGGACGTATTTGTCCTATAGAAACTCCTGAGGGGCCTAATATTGGGTTGATAGCTTCTCTTGCTACATATACCAAGATTAATAAGCTGGGATTGTTAGAGACACCTGCAAGGAAAGTTGTCAATGGTAGAGTGACCAATGAAGTGGTTTGGCTGTCTGCTGATCTTGGTGACAAAAATATTGTTGCTCAGGCTAACGCAAAGATTGATAAAAAAGGGCATTTTATTGACGATGAGGTATCAGTTAGAGTTAAAGGCGATTTTCGTAAAGTCTCTCCAAAAGATGTAAATTTTGTGGATGTCTCGCCTAATCAAATAATTAGTGTAGCTGCAGGATTAATCCCTTTTTTGGAGCATGATGATGCAAACAGAGCTCTTATGGGATCCAATATGCAGAGACAGGCAGTTCCTCTTCTAAAACCGGAAGCTCCTTTGATTGGTACAGGAATGGAGAGTATTGTTGCCAAAGGGTCGGGATCTGCTGTTGCTGCTAAGAGAGCGGGGATTGTGGAATCGGTGTGTTCTGATAAGATAATTATTCGTCAGGAAGAAAACGAGGATGATTTTGATGAATACATATTAAGAAAATTTGAAAAATCAAATCAAAACACCTGTATTAATCAGCGACCGATTGTTAAAGAAGAAGAAAGAGTTTCTAAAGATGATATCATAGCTGAAGGATCTGCTACAGATAATAGGGAATTAGCTTTGGGACAAAATGTGTTGGTAGCCTTTATGCCATGGAGAGGATATAATTTTGAAGACGCTATTGTCATTAGCGAAAAACTGGTTAAGGATGATGTTTTGTCCTCTATTCATATTGAGGAATTGGAAGTAGAAGCCAGGGAAACAAAACTTGGGAAAGAAGAGATCACTCGTGATATACCTAATGTTAGCGAAGGAGAACTGGCTAACCTGGATGAACATGGAATTGTTCAAATTGGGACACATGTGAAGCCGGGAGACGTATTAGTAGGGAAAGTGACTCCTAAAAGTGAAACAGGTCTGACATCTGAAGAAAAATTATTGATAGCAATTTTTGGAGAAAAGGCTGGTGATGTGCTTAACACATCTTTAACTGTTCCTGTTGGTATGGAGGGGATAGTTACAGATGTTAGAATATTGTCAAGACGCGATAAAGACGATATGGATGGGTTGCAGAAAAAGGTTATTGAGGATATTGAGTGTAAAATTGAGGAAGAAATCAGAAGAACTAAGAATAATCTAATTGACAGACTTGGGAAGCATATTATAGGGAAAGTAATAGCTGGGGATCTGATTAACAAGAGTGGGAAAGTCTTTCTCTCTGCTAACCAGAAAGTTAAAAGGGAAGATATAGGTAATATACCTCTTAAGTATCTGAGAAACCTTAGACTTAAAAGCACCGACATCAATAGAAAAATTCTTACATTAATTGAGAGCTTTGAGGGAAAACTAAAGTCTCTTAGTAAAGAGAGGAGATTAGAAATAGAAAAGATCAAGAAGGGTGATGAACTTTCCCCAGGTGTAATAAAACGTATAATGGTTTATATAGGCAATAAGAGAAAAATTTCAAAGGGAGATAAGGTTTCCGGCAGGCATGGCAATAAAGGTATTATTGCAAAAATATTGCCGGAGGAAGATATGCCTTATTTATCAGATGGAACACCAATGGGAATTTTGCTTAATCCTTTAGGCGTTCCTTCAAGAATGAATGCGGGTCAGATTTTAGAAACTCATCTTGGCTGGGCAGCTAAGGTTTTGGGTATAAAGATTGCGACACCTGTTTTTAATGGAATTAGAGAGGCAGAAATAAAACAGCTTCTCAAAAAGGCAGGGCTGCCTGAAGATGGTCAGGATACTTTGTATGACGGGATGACAGGAGAACCATTTGATAATAAGGTAACTGTTGGTTATATTTACATGATGAAATTATCACATCTTGTGGATGATAAGATGCATGCTCGCGCAACAGGTCCGTATTCATTAGTTACCCAGCAGCCTTTGGGAGGAAAGGCTCAGTTTGGAGGACAGCGTTTTGGTGAGATGGAGGTATGGGCATTAGAAGCATATGGTGCTGCTCATACTTTACAGGAATTACTTACAGTGAAAAGTGACGATGTTGTTGGCAGAATGCGGATATATGAAAGCATTGTAAAGGGGGAGAATACAGTTCAATCCGGCATACCAGAGTCTTTCAATGTTTTATTGAAGGAATTGCAAGGCTTAGGTTTGGGAGTTAAGCTTATAAGGGCTAAAAGGCCTTGTGGATTTTCTGATCTTGTTTTTCCAAAATGGCAGCCTGACAGTTCAGAGGAATTTCAAAGTAGAACGGGTATGATTGAAGCTATATCTATTAATTTGGTTTCCTCTGAAGAGATTAGGCTATGGTCTAAAGGAGAAGTTAGAAAGCCGGAAACTATAAATTATAGAACATTCAGGCCGGAAAAAGACGGGCTTTTTTGCGAAAGGATCTTTGGACCAACAAAGGATTGGGAATGTTACTGTGGTAAGTATAAGAGAATCAGACATAAAGGGGTAATTTGTGATAGATGCGGTGTGGAAGTTACACAATCTAAGGTAAGACGTCAACGTATGGGGCATATAAGTCTTGCTTCACCAGTAGCTCATGTTTGGCTTTTTAAGGTTGTCCCAAGTTATATGAGTACATTGCTTGATTTGAGTTTGAAGAATATAGAAAAGATTCTCTATTATGAGAGTTATGTAGTGCTGGGTGCTGGAAAGACCTCTTTAGGGAAGTATCAGCTTTTAAGTGATGAGGAGTATGAGAAATACAGAGAAGAATTCGGCAATGGATTTCATGCAGAGATGGGAGCTTCAGCTATCAAAAAAATGTTGGAAGACATGGATTTGGATAAACTTGCAGAGAGCTTGAAGGAGAAAGAAAGGAAAACATCGTTTAAACAATCAAAGAAAAAAATTAATAAAAGGTTAAGGGTTGTTGAAGCCTTTCGTACTTCCGGTAGTAGACCTGAATGGATGATTATGGATGTTATACCTGTTATACCTCCTGACTTAAGACCTTTAGTGCCTTTGGATGGAGGGCGCTTTGCGACCTCTGATTTGAATGACTTATATCGGAGAGTTATTAACCGAAATAACAGGCTAAAGAGGCTTCTGGAACTAGGCGCGCCTAGTATAATTATTAGAAATGAAAAAAGGATGCTACAGGAAGCGGTTGATGCTCTATTTGATAATGGCAGACATGGCAGGACAGTAGTTGGACATGGTAATCGTCCGCTTAAATCCCTTAGCAACATGCTGGGTGGAAAACAGGGTAGATTCAGACAGAATCTTTTGGGAAAACGCGTTGATTATTCAGGAAGATCAGTTATTGTTGTGGATCCAAAATTGAAGCTGCATCAATGCGGTTTACCTAAGCGCATGGCATTAGAACTGTTTGAGCCGTTTGTGATCAGGAAATTAAGAGAGAAGGGAATAATAAATACTATAAAGAATGCGAAGAAGATGCTGGAAAAAGCAGAAGCAGAAATATGGGATATTCTTGATGAGGTAATAAGGAATCGTTTCGTTTTACTTAACAGGGCTCCAACACTACATAGACTTGGCATACAGGCATTTCAGCCTGTTCTTATTGAAGGTAAGGCAATAGGAGTCCATCCACTGGTTTGCGCTGCGTTTAATGCAGATTTTGACGGAGACCAAATGGCAGTCCATGTGCCTCTTACACCAGAGGCTGAGTTAGAAGCAGAGTTTTTAATGTTATCAAGTAAAAATATTTTTTCTCCTGCCAGCGGAGAAGCAATAATGGCGCCGAGACAGGAGATCGTATTAGGATGCTATTACTTAACAAAAGAAGAGCAGAGCAATAAGAAAGAAGAAAAAATATTTTCATCATCATACGAAGCAATTGCTTCGTATGATTCTAAAAAAGTGAAATTGCATTCTGTGATAAAGATAAGGATAAATGGAGAACTGATAGAGACAACAGTAGGAAGAATTCTGTTTAATGAAATTTTGCCTCATTCATTACTATTTGTAAATAGGGTGTTTGATAAAGACAAATTGGGTGGCTTAATTGAAGAGTGTTTCAAAAAAGAAGGGCATCATCAGACAGTGTTAATGTTAGATAGAATTAAGACATTAGGATTTGAGATGGCTACCAGAGGCGGTATTTCCATCTGCATTGATAATATGGTTATTCCTGCAATAAAGGGCAAGTTGTTAGAGCAAGGGAAACGAGAGGCTGGTATTGTTGAGGAGCAGTATAGGAAAGGCGTTATTACTGATGTAGAGAGATATAATAAGGTAATTGATGTGTGGACGCATATTACGGATAAGGTCTCAGACGCTATGTTTAAAGAAATGGAAAAGGATCCTTTTAATCCTGTTCTAATGATGCTGCTTTCAGGCGCAAGAGGCAGCAGTCAGCAGATAAGGCAATTAGCAGGCATGCGGGGGCTAATGGCTAAACCTAAGAAGAATATTACAGGAGAGATAGGAGAGATCATAGAGACTCCTATAATGACAAATTTTCGTGAGGGACTGAGTATGTTGGAATATTTTATCTCAACTCATGGGGCTAGAAAAGGTTTAGCAGATACAGCTTTGAAAACCGCAGAAGCAGGATACTTAACCAGGAGGTTGGTTGATGTAGCGCAGGATGTGGTTGTTACAAGCGAAGATTGCAGAACACTTAACGGCATAAGCGTTACAGCAATTAAAGAAGGAGACAGAACTATTGAATCACTTAAAGACAGGCTTGCAGGGCGAACAGCATTGGAAGATATAAAAATACCCTTGTTGGATAATATAATCGTTAAAGCAGGCGAAGAGATTACAGACGAAATGGCAGAAGTCATAGAAGAAGCGGGAGTAGAAAAAGCAATGATAAGGTCTGTTCTAACATGTGAGCAGGAGAAGGGGATTTGTGCCAAATGTTACGGCAGAGATCTTACAACAAAGAAGCGAGTTAGAAATGGAGAAGCTGTAGGAATTGTTGCAGCTCAGTCCATAGGAGAGCCTGGAACTCAGCTTACTCTAAGAACTTTTCATATTGGAGGAACAGCCAGTAGAATAATTGGTGCCTCAAAAATAGCAGCCATTAATGATGGCATTGTTAAATTTCACGGAATAAGAACAGTGGTGGATAAGAATAATAATGTAGTAGTGATTAACAGGAATGGAGAAATAGCAGTAGAAAATGCAGAGGAAAGGGAACTGGAAAGATGTAATATGCCATTAGGCAGTATACTTAAGGTCAAAGATAATGGTGTAGTGAAAAGAAAAACTGTACTAGCTGAGTGGGATCCATATATCTTGCCCATAATTTCTATAAAGAGCGGAGAAGTAAAATTTGTTGATATAATTGAAGGTCTTACAATGAAGACCGAAGTAGATAAGATAACAGGAAAAAAAGAAAGGATTATTACAGATTACAGAAGCGCGGGTATGCATACACAAATATTGATACAAGACAAGAATGGAGAGGTGTTAAATTATCATAGTATTCCAAATGGAGCGTATCTAACAGTTAAAGAAGGAGAGCAAGTTTTGAAAGGAGATTTGTTAGCAAAGGCTACAAGAGAAAGAAGTAAAACCAGAGATATTACAGGAGGATTACCAAGAATTGCTGAACTCTTTGAAGCGAGGAGACCTAAGAATCCTGCTATAGTAACTGAGATAGACGGAATAGTGGATGAACCTATTGGCCTTAAGAAGAATATGCGTAGAATAACTGTGACAGCAGATAATGGTGAGGAGAAAGAATATCTTGTTTCTCACGGTAAGCACTTGATTGTTTATAAGGGTGATAGGGTAAAAGCAGGTGATCAGCTTACAGATGGGTCTATGATTCTTGATGAAATATTGAGAATAGAGGGGGATAGGAGATTACAGGAATATTTATTAAATGAAATTCAAGAAGTTTATCGGTTGCAAGGTGTCCATATCAATGATAAGCATATAGGATTAATTGTGAGACAGATGCTTAAAAAGGTCAGCATAGAAGACAGTGGAGATACTGAGCTTTTAGCTGGAGAACAAGTAGACAAAGTTGTTTTTAAGAAAGAGAATGAGAGAGTGGTTGCGAAAAATAAAAAACCTGCTCGTGCAATACCAGTTCTTCAGGGTATTACAAGAGCATCTATAAATAGAGAAAGTTTTATATCAGCTGCTTCATTTCAGGAAACCACGCGAGTTCTGACCAAAGCTACTGTTTTTTCTAAGGTAGATAGATTATCCGGATTAAAAGAAAATGTAATAATCGGACGTTTGATTCCAGCTGGCACAGGGTGGGCTGACTATAGGAATATAACATTAACAGGGACCAAGTTATCCGATAAAAAGGATGTGGAAGAGGCCAAAGATAAAGATAATAGTAGTGTAGAAGAGGTAAAAGCTTAGGAAAGGAAATAAATATGCCAAGATTGTCACAGTTAATAAAGAAAAACAGGAAGAAGAGTATAAAGAAAACATCTACTCCTGCCTTAAAAGGTTCTCCACAAAAGCGGGGAGTATGCACCAGGGTGTATACAGTAACTCCCAAAAAGCCAAATTCAGCATTAAGAAAGGTGGCTAGAGTGAGATTGACGAGTGGCGTGGAGGTTACAGCTTATATTCCTGGAATAGGACATAATCTACAGGAGCATTCAATTGTTTTAATTAGAGGTGGAAGCGTTGCAGATCTTCCAGGTGTTAGGTACCATATAGTTAGAGGAGCTTTGGATACTACAGGGGTTACAGATAGAAAGAAAAGCAGGTCTAAATATGGTACAAAAAAAGCAAAATAAAGGAGACATGTAATGCCTAGAAAGGGGAGAGTTACTAAAAGGACAATAACATCAGATCCTAAATACAATGACCAAATAGTAGCTAAATTTGTAAATTGTATTATGAGAAGAGGCAAAAAAAGTTTGGCTGAATCTATATTTTATGATTCTTTAGATATTATAAATAAGAGTACAAAAAAAGATTCTTTGGAAGTGTTCAAGCAGGCTCTTGATAATGTGAAGCCGGTTTTAGAGGTTAAGTCCAAAAGAATTGGAGGCGCTACGTATCAAGTGCCTATAGAAGTTAGCTCTGATAGGAGAACAAGTTTGGCTATGCGCTGGATTATAAATCATGCTAAGGCAAGAAAGGGCAAAAGCATGGGAGAAAAATTGGCGCAGGAAATTATAGATGCATCTAAAGGTGAAGGAACTTCCGTAAAAAAGAAAGAAGACGTCCATAAAATGGCAGAAGCTAACAAGGCTTTTGCGCATTATAGATAATGATAGAAAAAGCACTTGCAAGGTGTGAGAGATATGATATAATCCGTGAACTTATTTAAAAGAAGGAGGATAGGAAATGGCAAAAGAGAAATTTGAGAGAACAAAGCCGCACATAAACGTAGGAACAATAGGGCATGTAGATCATGGGAAGACAACATTAACATCAGCAATAACAAAGATATTAAGCAAGAAAGGATTAGCATCAGCAAAGGAATTTGATGAGATAGATAATGCGCCAGAGGAGCAAGAAAGAGGAGTAACGATAAATGTACATCATGCAGAATATGAGACAGAGAACAGGCACTATGCACATGTAGATTGTCCGGGACATGCAGATTACATAAAGAATATGATAACAGGCGCAGCTCAGATGGACGGAGCAGTGCTGGTAGTAAGCGCAGCAGATGGTCCAATGCCGCAGACAAGAGAGCACATATTATTGGCAAGACAGGTAGGAGTGCCATCACTGGTAGTATTTTTGAATAAGGTTGACCAAGTAGATGATAAGGAACTATTGGAATTAGTGGAACTGGAAGTAAGAGAATTATTAACGAAGTATGAATTTCCCGGAGACGACATACCGGTAATAATGGGCTCGGCATTAGCAGCAATGGATTGCGGATGCGGGAAAGAAGACTGCGAGAAATGCAAACCTGTTCTGGAATTACTAAAACAGATGGACGAATATATGCCGTTGCCAAAAAGAGAGATAGATAAACCGTTTCTGATGGCAGTAGAAGATGTATTCACAATAACAGGAAGAGGAACAGTAGGAACAGGAAGAGTAGAGAGAGGAGTAGTAAAGGTGGGAGAGAGTGTAGAGATAATAGGGTTGAGAGAGACCAAGAAGACAGTAGTAACAGGAGTAGAGATGTTCAGGAAGCTGCTGGATCAGGGACAAGCAGGAGATAATGTAGGATTATTGTTAAGAGGAATAGAGAGAACGGATATAGAGAGAGGACAAGTATTGGCAGCGCCCGGGACAATAACACCGCATACACAATTTAAGGCAAAAGTGTACGTATTGAAGAAAGAAGAAGGAGGAAGGCATACACCATTCTTCAAGGGATACAGACCGCAGTTTTATTTTAGGACAACAGATGTAACAGGGACTGCAAAGTTAGCTCAAGGAGTAGAGATGGTAATGCCAGGAGACAATGTAGATTTAGAGATAGAGTTGATAGCGCCGATAGCAATGGAAGACGGATTAAGATTTGCGATAAGAGAAGGAGGAAGGACAGTAGGCGCTGGTGTTGTATCTAAAATTATTAAGTGAAGTAAGGATAGCAAAATGCCAAAAGCAAAGATAAGAGTAAGGTTAAAAGCTAACGACCATAGATTGCTTGATCAATCTGTTAAGGATATAGTTAAGACGGTTGAGAAAACGGGCGCTGTTGTTATAGGTCCTATTCCATTACCAACAAGAAAAGAAAGATTTACAGTATTAAGATCCCCTCATGTTGATAAGAAATCACGTGAACAGTTTGAAATAAGAACGCACAAAAGATTGATAGATATTTTAGATCCAACTCCTAAGACTGTGGATGCATTGATGAAGCTTGACTTACCGTCAGGGGTTGATGCCGAGGTTAAATTATAGGAAATTATGATGTTATCCGGGCTAATAGGTAGAAAAGCAGGTATGACACAAATTTTTGGAGAGAAGGGAGAGGTTATACCTGTTACCTTGATTGAAGCCGGGCCCTGTGTTGTCTTGCAAAAAAAGGCGTCAGAGCAAGAAGGATATGATGCTATTCAAATAGGATATGAAGATATAAAAGAAAAGAAATTAACAAAATCCTTGAAGGCTAAGTTTACTAAGATAAAAGTAAAACCTAAGAGATATATAAGAGAATTCAGGGTAAGCAATCCTGATGATTATGAAGTGGGACAGGAACTAAAGGTTGATATTTTTGAGGAAGGAAGCTTTGTTGATGTATGCGGAACTTCCAAAGGAAAAGGATTTGCCGGTGTAATAAAGCGATGGGGTTTTGCAGGAGGTCCCGCGTCTCACGGCTCAAGGTTTCACAGAGCCCCCGGATCCATAGGCGCCAGCGCATCTCCTTCACGTGTGTTTAAGGGACAGAAATTGCCGGGGCAGATGGGAAACAAGAGAATTACTATACAAAGTCTTAAAATTGTGCGGTTGGATAAGGAAAAGAATTTATTAGTTGTAAAGGGTGCTGTCCCCGGAGCGAGCAGAGGAATTGTGATAGTGGAAAAAGCTGAGAAGAAGAGTTAATTATTATGGCGTCTATTAAAATACATAGTATTGAGAATAAAGAATCAGAAGCAATGAAGCTGGATAATAAGATATTTGATAAAAAGGTTAATGAGCCGGTTTTACAGCAAGCGGTGCGAATGTATCTGGCAAATAAAAGAAAAGGTTCTGCTAATACGAAGACAAGGGCTGAAGTTAGAGGCGGAGGGGCAAAACCTTGGAAACAAAAAGGAACAGGCAGGGCGCGCGCAGGTAGTAATTCCTCTCCTTTGTGGAGAAAGGGCGGTGTTACTTTTGGTCCGAAGCCGAGAGACTTTCATTATTCGCTTCCTCAAAAAGTGAAGAATTTGGCTTTAAGGTCTGCAGTGAATGTTAAGTATAAGGATGATCAGATAGTGCTGATAGATAATCTTATTGTTAAAAGCGGAAAGACAAAGGATGCAGCAGGCATTTTTTCTAAGTTTTGTTCAGGAAAAAAGGTTTTGGTTATAAAAGATAAGATGGATGAGAATACAGCGAGGTCTATTAGGAATCTGCCGAATATAAGAGTTATTTGTTCAGCAAATGTTAATACATATGATATTTTGGCGCATAATATTCTATTTAGTGATAAAGACAGCTTCGCCAATTTCTCAAACAGGATGATGAGTAAGGTATGAAAAGCATATACGAAGTTATAAAGAAGCCATGGATTACGGAAAAGGGCACTGAGCTTGGCGAGAAACACAACAAATATGTTTTCAAGGTAGGTTGTAACGCAAATAAAATTGAGATCAGAAACGCAATAGAGAAGATATTTAATGTAAAGATAGACAAGGTTAATACTATAAAAATGCAGGGTAAAAAGAAAAGGGTTAGGAAAGTTGAGGGAAAAACACCTGATTGGAAGAAGGCTGTTATAACACTTAAGGAAGGCAGTAAAATAGAATTTGTTTAGAGAGCAATTATGGCAATAAAAAAACATAAACCAACAACTCCAAGTAGAAGATTTGCGGAGCTGCCTGCATTTGATGAGCTTACAAAAAGCAAGCCTGAAAAGAGTCTGACTGTATCATTGAATAAGAAGAGCGGGCGCAATGTTAGAGGCAAGATTACTGTCCGGCACAGAGGCGGCGGGCATAAACGAAAATACCGTATTATTGATTTTATGAGAAGCAAAAAAGATATAGAAGGTAAGATAGTTTCAGTTGAGTACGATCCGAATAGAACGAGCAGAATTGCTCTGACGCAGTATCCTGACGGCGAGAAGAAATATGTGATCGCGCCAGCAGAAATTAGAGTTGGTGACAAGATCATGTCAGGTAAAAAGGTAGAAATAAAAACAGGCAATAATTTACCTTTAAGAAATATACCTGCGGGGACTTTAATTCATAATGTGCAATTATATAAGAATAAGGGTGGTCAATTAGCGCGCAGCGCCGGAGCAAGCGCTCAGTTAATGGCAAAAGAGGGAAACTACGCTCATGTAAAACTTCCATCAGGAGAAATCAGAGCCATTTTCCTGGATTGCATGGCTACTATCGGACAGGTTGGAAATATTGACCATGAAAGCGTATCAAGCGGTAAAGCGGGCAGAAAACGCTGGCTGGGCCGACGTCCAAAGGTGCGTGGCGTTGCCATGAATCCTGTTGATCATCCTCTTGGAGGCGGAGAGGGAAAGAGCGCAGGAGGAAGACATCCTGTTTCTCCGTGGGGACAGCCTGCTAAAGGATTTAAAACAAGAAAAAAACGTAAAGAATCGGATAAATATATAATAAAACATAGGAATAAAACGTAGAAATGTCCAGATCAATTAAAAAAGGTCCATATTTAGACCAAAGACTTGTAAAGAAAATGGAAGAAGCTAAAAGATCCGGCAATAAAAAGGTTATTCAAACATGGTCGCGCAGTTGTACTATTATACCTGATTTTGTTGGTCAGAGCATTAGTGTGCATAACGGTATGAAATTTATACCAGTGTACATAACTGAAAATATGGTGGGACACAAGCTTGGCGAATTTTCCCATACACGCACGTTTCGCGCGCATAGCGGACAAAGGTCTAAAGTAGAAGAAAAAGGGGCGAAAAAGGAATAAGATATTATGTATGCAAGAGCAAAAGCGCGATTTATCCATGCATCTCCAAGGAAGTTAAGGGATGTAGTAAACCTTATTAGAGGTAGAGACGTGACTAAAGCGCTCAATATCCTTAAACTTGTTTCTAGAACATCTACTCCTGTTGAAAAAGTTTTACGTTCAGCAGTAGCAAATGCTACGCAGATAACAGATATAAATGAGGAAGATTTATATATCTTCAGTATTACAGTTGACATAGGATCTGTTATGAAGAGATTTAGAGCTGCGCCAATGGGACGGGCGGTCAAAATAAGAAAAAGGACGAGTCATATTAATGTAGTATTGCAGGATAAAATTAAAAAGAAAATATTAAAAACTGAAGAAGCAAAAAAAGGAATACAGAATGGGACAAAAGGTTCATCCAGTAGGGTTTAGATTAGGAGGAATAAAAACCTCTCAGTCATGTTGGATTGCGAAGAAGAATTATGCGTCCCTTATTTTAGAGGATGTACGGATTCGTGAATATATTAACAAGAATTTAGAACACGCAGGTGTAGCTGATATAGAAATTCGCAGGTCATTAGGAAAGGCAACTATAAATCTTCATACTGCAAGACCTGGAGTTATTATTGGCAGAAAAGGTACGGAAATTGATAAATTAAGAGAGAGCTTGGAGAAGATGACAAACAAGCAGATTGTTATAAATATTGTGGAAATTGAAAATCCAGCCATAAATGCGCAGTTGGTTGCAAAGGCGATAAGCGCGCAGCTGGTAAAAAGAATTCCATTCAGAAGAGCAATGAAAAAAGCTGTTAGTTTTGCAATGCAATCCGGAGCGCAGGGCATGAAAATAGTTTGCGCCGGGCGTCTGGGAGGAGTTGAGATAGCGCGAACTGAAACAGCAAAGGATGGAAAGGTACCTCTGCATACTTTAAGAGCTGATATAGATTACGGTTTTGCGGAAGCGCATACTACATACGGGATAATAGGCGTGAAGGTGTGGGTGTGCAAAGGGGAGATAATATAAGATGGCATTAATTCCCAAACGCGTAAAACATAGAAAGGTGCACAGAGGACGTATGCAGGGAATCTCCTGCAGGGGGCATAAGACAAGTTTTGGAGAATATGGTTTGAAAGCTTTAGAATGCGCGTGGATAACCAGCCGTCAGCTTGAAGCCGCAAGAGTTGCAATGACAAGATATATTAAACGAGGCGGCAAGGTTTGGATAAGAGTGGTTGCTGACAAGCCTGTAACAAAGAAACCAGCTGAGACCAGGATGGGAAAGGGGAAAGGAGCCCCTGAGTATTGGGTTTCAGTTATCAAGCCGGGCAGGGTTTTGTTTGAACTGGGCGGTATTTCAGAAGATTTAGCGCGAGAGGCTATGAAACTTGCATCAACAAAACTGCCTATAAAGACACGATTCATAGTTAGGGAAAAATTAGGGGTAGCATCGTAATGAAGGCTGAAAATTTATTAGAAAAAAGATAATATAGGAGCAAGTAAAATGACTATAAAAAAAATAATCGCATTAATCAGCAGAGTGCTTTTATGTCTTTTAACTTTCTCGCCTAATCTGGAAGCCAAAGGCAGAAACATTGATATCACCATCACTCCCGATAAAGCGGAAGATTATGTCATAGAAGAGAAAGCTACCTTTGACATAGAGATGATTCGCCATAATAAGCCAGCCAACATAAAGCTTAAACAGATAGAGGCGATCTTTCCAAATGAGGAGACTTCAGTAATTTTAACAAAAATCAGTAAGGGTAAATTCAAATATATTACAGAAGAATTTGAGGAAACAGGAGAAAAGACTTTATCTATGATAGTCAGGACT
The DNA here is from genome assembly GCA_030611945.1 of bacterium. Taxonomy (GTDB): domain Bacteria; phylum JAHJDO01; class JAHJDO01; order JAHJDO01; family JAHJDO01; genus JAHJDO01. Next base: position 25,752 of record JAUWOV010000012.1, read on the forward strand.
TATGGTGCGGTAAAAAGCGTAGAAAAGCTTGAGAGATCAAAAGAAAGACTTGAGAAGAGAATAGAGAAGCTGGAGGAACGAAAGGAGAATACAAACAATGAGAGGCTCAAACGGATACTAGATAAGTTAATAGCAAGATATCAGAAAATCATTCAGAAGATAGAGGCAAAAATAGAGAAGATCAGAGAGAAGGGAATTATCGGGGAGGCAAGTTTAACGATCAATGTAATACCCATTGCGCCTCCGCCAGAAGTTCCTGAATCAGGACATATTTACGGCAATGTATACGACAGTGTGACAGAACTTCCCATTTATGAAGTTGTAATAATAGTGGAAGGCATAGAGGGAGGAGTTTCAACTGATGAAGAAGGAAGATTCAGATTTCCAATATCGGAGTTTGAGGGAGATTTCAGGGATGCGAAACTTCTCATTCAGAAAGAAGGATATATCTCTGTAACGAGAAATATAAGTGTAGTATCTGAAAGAGATGTAACAGTTGGAGATATTTATCTAAAAGAAGTTGATCCTGTAGTTACAGAAATAACACCTGCTGGAGGAGAAGCTACTGATTCCACAGAAACGGTAAAGATAATCTTCCCTCCAGGCGCAGTATCAGAGCCTGTTGATATTGTGATTACGCCGTATGAAGAAGCAAAGGAAATACCGCAGGAATTACCGCTTGCCACTAACGCAATAATAGGAATGAATGTTGAAGCTGAGGGAGCTGTACTAACACAGCCTGTAACTGTAGAACTGCCAAATGATAAGGGATTTGCGCCAGGCACCTTAATCCCAATTGGCAGCTATGATAAAGAAATAGAGGAATGGGTGCATGAGACAATGGCGGTTGTAAGCGTAGACGGAACCAAAATAGTATATCAGACAATGCATTTCAGTGATAAAGCAGCAGGATTACCCACAATGGTTGTGGTAATAGGCGCTGCTCCGACATCACATGGAGATGATGATGATGATGACGACGATGATCCTTGCGAGGATGAATCGGGAAGTAGCATAGGACTACGCAGAGGGAATCTTATTATTGAACATGCTCTTCCAGAAGTAAAGTATCTCGGCAAAACAGAAGCATTAAATTTTCGCTATAACACAGAAACAGTAAATCCAAGACCGCGGATAAGCATGAAGCTCAGGGGTCCGTCAGGCGTAGCAGGAGGAAGGCCGATACCAGAGAC
>JAUWOV010000111.1 GCA_030611945.1 bacterium
GCAAAGGGTGCATACTCTATTGATTCCGATACAAGTATGTTTATATCTTCCTCTGCAATATTATCCTTGTCACTGCAATAAAGCGCTAATTTATCAAGTTCATTTATTATTTGTCTGAGATTTACTCCGGTGAAAGACAGCAGATATTCAAAGGCAATTGGAGAGAGTTTCATAACGCTCTTCTTTAATCTTAGTTGCGCAAATTCATATAGTTGGTTTCTGTCTGATTTTCTATTTTCTTTGAAAGATGAAAATTCAATTACCTCTCCTATTTTTTTGCCTGCTTTTTCAGCAGTTAAAATCACATATGTATTATCAGGTATACTGCGTTCTATATTTTTATCAAATCCTTCAGACTTTCCCCCGAGCAGATTATCACAATCCTTAATCCAAACAACTCGTTTAAGCCCAAGTAAAGAAGGGGTTTTTATTGCAGAGATAATGCGCTTTATACCCGCGTCTTTAGCATGTATTATTTCCAGTCCGAACTCTTTCTGACCTTCGGGTAAAAGTATTTCAATAATTTTTTTAGCAGTATCCTCTACAAGGTAGCTCTCTTCGCCAAAAACAAGGAATAAATTAGATGTATCTCCATTTTTGATTTTTTTGATCAGATTTGATTGTTTACTCAGTCTATTTTCTAACATTTTGAACCTTTCGGGCGTACCTAGCGCCTCTTGAGGCAATGCCTCTTGATGAGAAAATTTCACACATCACATGACAGGCAAGATAGTGTTCTTTGCCTATCTGTTTTAATTTGGGAACTTGTTTCTTGCATTTGTTTTTGGCAATTTTACATCTTGGATAAAAGTTGCATCCTGAAGAGGGTAGTGATGAAGATGAGATTTTAGGCATAGTCGCTGCGCGAAGCAAAATATTTGTATAAGGATGCAGAGGGTTTTTGAATATTTCACTACATGGACCTTCTTCTACTATTTTGCCAAGATACATTACGCACACACGATGGCTTATGTACTTGATTATGTTTAGGTCATGTGAAATAAAAAGCATAGAAAGGTTAAAATCAGACTGTAATTGACTCAGCAGATTTAGTATTTGCGCCTGTATTGAAACATCCAGAGAGGAAGTCGGCTCATCAGCAATTATAAGCTCGGAGTTTGCTGCCAAAGCCCTGGCTATACCGACACGCTGTTTTTGCCCTCCGCTTAATTGATGCGGATATTTATTTAATATTTTTTCGTCTAATCCAACCATTTTTAGTAGTCTTTTGATTTCTGACAATGTATCCTTTCTACTTAAGGATCTGTTTACCCCGTTAGAAAAATCCTTTCTAACGGGGTTTATTAGTAATGGCTCGTAAAGTGTCTTGCTTACATTCATTCTTGGATTTAGGGAGTTTACAGGATCCTGAAATATCAGTTGCGGATTAACGCTTTTATCTCCAAGATAATCTATAGTTCCTTTATCAGGCGGGATGAGACCTGTTATCAGTTTCCCAACAGTGCTTTTACCGCACCCGCTTTCTCCAACAAGTCCAAGTATTTCTCCCCGCCCAATATGAAAGCTCACACCATCAACAGCTTTTACTGTATATGAATGCTTAGCCCAAAAACTTGTTTTCCGCGAGAAATACTTCTTTACATTCTTTATAACTAAAATTTCTTGTTTCATCTTATCTCTTCAAACATCTGACTAAATGCTGTTTCTTCACTTCAAACAATCCTGGTTTGACTTTTTTGCATATTCTATCAGCTTCCCTGCATCTTGGATGAAACCTGCATCCTGTGGGAAATTCTGCCGGATTTGGTACAGAGCCCGGAATAACTTCCAGCTTGTCTTTTCCTTTTTTAAAGTCCGGCACGGACTTTAGAAGAGCCTCTGTATATGGATGTAGTGGATTGACGAAAACTTGTTTTGCATCTGCCTCTTCTACAATTTCTCCTCCATACATTACTATAATACGCTGAGCGACTTGAGCAACTATGCTCAAATCATGAGTTATTAATAGAATTGACATATTTAGTTTTCTCTGCAGAGTTTTTAGCAGGGAAAGTATTTGCGCCTGAATAGTAACATCCAGAGCAGTTGTTGGTTCGTCTGCGATCAGGAGCTGCGGCTTTGTAATTAAAGCCATAGCAATCATTGCTCTTTGCTGCATACCTCCGCTGAGTTGATGTGGATATGTATTAAATATTCTTTCCTGATCAGGAAGTCCGACAGTTTTCAACATATCAATTGTGTCTTTGTATGCCTGAGCTTTTGAAGTGGATTTATGTGTGAAGATAGCTTCCAGAATTTGATTTCCAATAGTAAGAGTTGGATTAAGGCATGAGAGAGGTTCTTGAAATATCATGGATATATCATTGCCTCTTATTTTTCTCAACTGCTTATTCCCTAATTTTAGAATATCTACATCATTGAAATTTATCTTTCCATCTACAATCTTTCCTGGAGAAGAAATGAGATTTAGTATTGAGAGAGCAACTGTGCTTTTGCCGCATCCGCTCTCACCAACAATTGCCACAATTTCTTTTGTCCGAATAGAAAAACTTACATCATCAACAGCTTTAAGAACCTGTTCTTCCAGATAAAAATAGGTCTTTAGATTTTGAATATCCAGTAAATTCTTCACAAATTTTTCCTAAATTTGAGACAACGTAAAATAAAATCCGAAATACGAATATCGAAATCCTAAACAAATTCTAAATTCAAATTTTCAAAATTCTAAACATTGTTTTAATCATTTGTATTTTTGTCATTTAATATTGTTTCGTATTTCGTGCTTAGTGCTTCGAATTTAATCTGTTTTGTATCGTAACAACTACTTCCTTTATACTCTCAGGTGATGTTGATGCTCCAGCGCTTATTCCAATCTTCTCTTTGTCTTTCAGCCATATAAAGTTTATATCCTGGGCTGTCTCTATATGATAGGTTTTTACACCTGTTTCTTTGCTGACTTCAACCAATCGTTTTGTATTTGCGCTGTTATAGCCACCAATCACTATCATTATGTCAGAGCGTTTTGCCAGCTTCCTGGCAGCATTTTGTTTTTTTAGAGTGGTTTCACATATTGTATTGTATATTCTTAATTCATCGGAGTAGGAAAGTGCTGTCGTGGATATTTCTCTAAGATTCCATATCCCTTGAGTTGTCTGTGAGACTATCCCGATTTTTTTATCACTCTGAAGTCTTTTGATATCAATTTCAGATTTGTTCCCAACAACCTGAAAATTGGTTCCACAGAATCCTACGATGCCTTTTGTTTCAGCATGGTTTTTGTCTCCGATAATGATGATATGATATTTATCATTCTTTAACTGTTCAGCATATCTTTGCGCTTTCTTGACTAATGGACAAGTAGCATCAATAATTTTCAGACCTTTTTTAGCCGCTTTTTCAACCAGTTCAGGTTCAAGTCCGTGCGCAGAGATGACTAAAGCTCCTTCTTTTATGATTGAGATATCTTTGACTATCTTCAATCCTCTGCTCATGAGACTCTTTACTACCTGAGGGTTATGAATTATTGGCCC
>JAUWOV010000032.1 GCA_030611945.1 bacterium
ATACAATTGGACCAGGTCTATTCCTCAAAGCGGATAAAATAATCGGTGGATGTGACGGGACATTAGGCAGGGAGATGATGTGGCAGGGATTATCTCTCTGGGTTACTTTAAGACACGGGCCAAACATCTGGATTCCTTCCAGTTTTATGCCTACTTTGGCTGGAAAACTCTTCTTTCTTAAAGAGCTTGCAGGCCCATTAGTACCAGGCTGTAATTGATTTAATAGATATGCAAGGTTAAAGAACTTGCCGGGGTGGTGAAATTGGCAGACGCGCCGGACTCAAAATCCGGTGGAGCTTAAACTCCGTGAGGGTTCGACTCCCTCCTCCGGCACTAAACAAACTTTAGGGGAACATAGTGAAAAAGGAATTGATTATAAGCGTAGACGATTATGAAGTAAGGACAGCATTATTAGAAGAAGGTATGTTAGCTGAATTTGCTATTGAAAGAAAAGGGGAAAGACGCATTGCAGGCAATATTTACAAGGGCAAAGTAAAAGCCATATTGCCGGGCATACAATCCGCATTTGTAGATATAGGGCTGGAGAAAAACGGGTTTCTACATGTTAAGGATATAGCAACTCCTTCAGCAGTGCCGGAAGACGTGGAAGAGTATGAAGGCAATGGCGAAAGAATTTCAAGGAGATCCCAGAAGGACTCTATATCAGACATCCTGACTAATGAGCAGGAAATACTTGTTCAAGTGATAAAGGAACAATTGGGAACCAAAGGAGTGAAGCTATCCTCTTTTATTTCCATACCCGGCAGATTCCTGGTTTTGATGCCGACAGTTAATCATATAGGTGTATCCAGAAAGATAGATGACAAGAATGAAAGATACCGCTTAAAGGATATTGCAAAAAAAATCAGGCCCGAAAATATGGGGATCATTATTAGAACAGGAGGCGCAGGAAAGACAGAAAAGGAGTTCGTTGATGAAATTAATTATTTAGTAAGACTTTGGAGAAGGATTCAAAAAAGGGCAAAAATATCTGAAGCGTTGACTGTTGTTTATCAGGAATATAATTTGATCCACAGACTTGTGAGGGACTTATTGCATCCTGATATCCAAACAGTGCTAATAGATTCAAGTGATGAATATAACAAGTTGAGGCAGTTTGTAGGTGGAGTACTGCCTGAAATGAAATCTCGTATAAAATTATACAATGAGAAACAAAAGTTATTTGATAAGTATAATTTAGAAAAAGAGATAGATAAAGTATTGCAGAATAAAGTGAGATTAAAAAGCGGTGGATGGATATTAATTGAACAAACAGAGGCTCTTGTTTCTATAGACGTAAATACAGGAAAATATGTGGGAAAAACATCCTTAGATGATACAGTTTTAAAAACTAATCTTGAAGCCGCTGCAGCGATAGCTCGCCAGCTCCGTCTCAGGGATATGGGAGGAATTATAATAATTGATTTTATTGATATGAAGCATGAAAAACATAAACATAAGTTATTGCAAGTCTTTAAAAATGATTTAAAGAAGGACAGGGCTAAGACTACAGTAGTAGAGCGATTGAGTAAATTTGGCCTTTTAGAAATGACAAGACAAAGAGTTAAGCAAAGTGTCATTGATTATTTATTTCAAGTTTGTCCTTATTGTAGGGGAAATGGCAATATAAAGTCATTGGCAACTACGTGTATTGAGTTACAGAGAAGGATAGAGCAGTTATGCGCGACCAGATCAATGCGGACTATCTGGGTAAAGATCCACCCGTCTATATCTTCTTATCTTCTCAGGCATTATAAAGGAACACTGACAGGGTTGGAATTAACATATAATAAGAAGATTATTCTGGAATCGGATCTGAATATGCATATAGAGACTTCGGAAATAAAATGTTTATAACACTATGGCATGCAGGATGTTCAAGTTTGACAATCGCTTATGTGTATGGTAGTATTCGTTAACAATTGGAAAGGAGATATAAAGAAATGCAAGCAGTTATTGTTACAGGTGGTAAGCAGTTCAAGGTTTCAGAAGGGGATGTTATAAAAGTAGAGAAGATCGAAAAAAATGTTGGTGACAAGATCAATTTTGAACCTGTCTTGATTTCCGATAAAGAGACTATATCCATAGATAAAGATCGTCTAAAGGATGCGAAAGTTCATGGAGAAGTTATCTCGCAGGTCAAAGGGGAAAAGATTATAGTATTTAAAAAGAAAAGACGCAAGGGTTACAGCCGCAAGATTGGGCATAGGCAGCTTTTAACAGAGGTTAAGATCGGGAAAATATCTCTTGAGTCACAGAAGAAGAAAGAGCCTGCGCTTGAAGTCGAGAAGAATAAAACCAAAGGGAGAATAACGAAATGACAAAGAGAGAAATTGTAGTAAAAATTTCTGAGGAATTAGGATTGCGTCAGCTTAGTGTGGGAAAAGTAGTTGACAAGGTATTGGGGCATATATCTGACAGTGTTCTTAGAGGGGAAAAAGTGGAATTGCGTAATTTTGGTGTATTCAAACAGAAGGCTAGAAAAGCCAGATTAGGTCGTAATCCGAAAACCGGTCAAGAAGTGCCAATTCCCGCAAGAAAAGTCGTTTATTTCAAGCCGGGAAAAATAATGAAAGAAAGAATGCTTGGCTGAGTATCACGCAACGGGGGTGCATGGAATCTCAATTAACAGTTTTAAAGCAGTTGGTAGTCTTATTTATTGCTGCTTTTCTTTGGTTTTTCTCAGTAGCATGGGTAAATAGCGATACCCAAAAAACTGGTAGAAATACGAAGTTTTGGAATACTATATTTTTTTTCTTTTCTCCCATATCATTGATAATCTATTTGTCTCTTTCTTGGAAGAATAAATTAAAAAAAAGAACAGTTACTCCTAGGGCAGATTTAGTGCTTCTTAAGGGAAACGGGGAGCCTCTTTTTCTTGCCCAAGGTGGAGGACAAGAAAGTTTAACACTGGATTCAGTTAAGGATTTAATTAAGAAAGCGCTGAACAATAGAAGTACAGATATACACTTGTCTCCAAAAATTCATTCTTTGCTTACCAGGTTCAGAATAGACGGAATCTTACATGACGGACCTTCTTTTCCAGAGCGTCTGGGGACAGCTATTCTTTCCTCTTTTAAGGTTCTTGCTCAAGTAGATATTGCAGAAAGAAGAAAGGCTCAGGATGGCAGTTTTATAGTTGTGGCGGATGGGAATACCATTAATTTTAGAGTATCTACCACCTCTAGTCTTTACGGTGAAACAATGGTTATTCGCATACTAGATTCTAAAAGAGGATTGATTAATTTGAATAAACTGGGTCTTTCCCCACAAGTAGAGGAAGAGTGTAATTCCTTGATTGCCAGTTCTCATGGTATGATTCTGGTAGCTGGTCCCTCTGGAAATGGAAAAACAACTACTCTTTATGCGATTTTAAATAGAGTTAATACGGGAGAGAAGAATGTCATAAGTATTGAGGACCCTATAGAATATGAACTTGCAGGTGTTACCCAGATTCCAATTCATTCTAAGACAGGAGTAACTTTTGCCGGTAGTCTAAGAACTGTGTTAAGGCAGGATCCGGATGTTATTATGATAGGAGAAATAAGGGACTTAGAAACAGCTGAGATAGCTTTTAGAGCGTCCCTAACCGGGCACTTAGTTCTTTCAACTTTACATGCAACAGAAGCTGTGGAAGTCGTAGCCCGGCTGTTGGATATGGGATTAAAGCCTAATTTTGTATCTTCATCTCTTATTGGCGTATTAGCTCAGAGACTTATTCGCATTTTATGTCCTAAGTGCAAAAAATCTTATAAACCACAAAATTTAGAAGAATTATATAAAAATGGGTTAAAATTAGGAGAGAAGGATGTGCTATATAAACCCGTAGGATGTAAGTATTGTAGAAACACAGGGTATAAGGGGCGTATAGGAGTATTTGAATTACTCATTATAGATAAAGAAATTAGGACATGTATAGATGAAAAGGCGTCTAAGGAAGATATTTTTAGTATAATTAAGGAAAAAGGCATGCTTACCATGAAGGAAGATGGATGGGAGAAAGTAAAACAGGGTATTACTACGATTGAAGAAGTAGAGAGAGTTTTGAAATAAAAGAAATGTCAATGAATTATTTTTATATTTTAAATTTATGTATTGTGCTAACTATTCTATACAGAATTTCTATAGGGTGGAAACGAGGATTATTTAATGAGTCCACAAATTTGGCAATTTTTTTATTTAGTTCCGGATTAAGTATTGCCTTTTTTGAGGTGTTTGCTGGGGTGATTAGGCATTACTTTTGTCGTAATGAGGACATTTCTATAGTTATATCTTTCGTTTCTATACTTATTGGAACTTTTGCAATCTTGTGGGTTTTGAAGTTTAATCTTATGGAGAAAGCGCTGCTGTCCGCGTATGAGAAAAGAATCCTTTTTCCAAAACTCTTAGACAAATTAGGTGGCGCAATATGTGGTTTGACGTTAGGAGCATTGATGTTGAGTTTTTTCATTCTATCTCTATATATGGCTCCTATTCCCAATGATTTTTATGAAGAAACACGTATTAAGAACGAAGTCTTATTCCATTTGGATGAGTTTCTCCCACGCAGCTATGGTGCTATGTTACAAATTCCATTCTTTCAGGCTGAATTTAATTATGAAGATTTCTTAAATAAATATAGAAAAGTAGTTCTGGAAGATTTAGAGGAAAAGGAAGAGAAAGAAAAAGAAGAACATGAAGAAGTTAACATATAAAAAAGCAGGCGTTGATATAAGAAGAGGGGACGAATTTGTAGACATAATAAAGCCCCTTGCGAAATCTACATTTGATAAAGGTGTACTTAGCGGGTTAGGCAGTTTTGCGGGCTTTTATGAGCCTGATATTGCTAAGTATAGCAAACCAGTTCTTGTTGGCGCGACAGATGGTGTTGGCACAAAGCTTGAAATAGCCTGTAAGTGTAAAACATACGACACTGTTGGCATAGACCTGGTGGCAATGTGCGTGAATGATCTTATTGTGCAGGGCGCAAAGCCTTTATTCTTTCTTGATTATTTAGCTACAGGGCATCTTAATGTTAAAAGCGCAGCAAGTGTTGTAGAAGGAATTGTCCGGGGCTGCAGGGAGGCAGAGTGCGCTTTGCTTGGCGGAGAAACAGCAGAAATGCCCGGATTTTATAAGCCGGGCGAGTACGAACTTGCAGGCTTTACAGTAGGAATTGTGGATAAGAATAAAATAATAACAGGAGCAAATATCACTTCAGGTGATCTCATAATAGGACTTCAATCCTCAGGGTTGCACAGCAATGGATTTTCTTTAGTAAGAAAGGTGTTTAATATTGATAAAATTGGTTCGCAATTAAAGAAAGAATTATTAACACCCACTAGAATTTATGTGAAGATAGTTATGAAGCTTTTAGGAAAACGCGGGATAAAGGGTATGGCGCATATAACCGGCGGAGGTATTGAAGGGAATCTTGTAAGGGTTCTCCCAAAAGATTGCCAGGCTCATATAAATACAAAAAGTTGGAAAACACCACATATATTTGAACAAATTCAGAAAAAAGGAAATATTGAAACAAAGGAAATGTTCAAAGTGTTTAATATGGGAATTGGAATGATACTTGTGGTTTCCAAAAAAGAATCTGACAAAGTAATGTCTTCTCTCTCTAAAATAGGAGAAAAAGCCTATTTACTCGGAGAAATTTCTAAAGGCAAGCGTGGGGTGAAATTGATTTAGCACAAAAATCAATCGCGAGTGTAACGAGTCGGCTAGATTTTTTTCATTTCAGTTTTTCAGATTCAGTTGTTACATCAACAATCTGATATTGATGGGTATTCATAATTCCTTATGGTGAAATTTTAGTTTATACTCTTCCACTTACCTTTTTTAAACCATCCAGCCATGGTCATTCCTTGAACTATATTTGAGATAGCAATTGCCAGCCATATGCCATTGGTATTCATGTTTAAATTTTTTGATAATAAAAATGCCAGTGGTATCTGAAATACAAAAAGAGAGACGCCTGTAATTATAAGCGGCGATAAAGTATCACCTGCACCCATAAATGCTCTCCCAAGAACTATAGATGATGCCATAAAGATAAATGTAAAAGATAAAAAGCGTAAATATAAAGCACCTATTCTAATAACTTCTGGATTAGTATTAAAAATAGCGATTATTTCCTTAGCAAATATAGTAAATATTATTGTGAATATTATAGCCATAATTCCAAAAAATCCTGTTGACAACCATGCGCTTTTTTCAGCTCTTTTTGGTTTACCTGCGCCTAAATTTTGCCCAACTAATGTTGTAGCGCATTGAGCAAATGCAAAGCCGGGCATCATTACCAACATCAACACTCTCATCCCAATACCGTAAGCAGCTACAGCAAAAGTGCCGAATACAGCTACAATGCGCATTAAGATCAAACCTGATATATTTCTCGCAGCCATCTGTAAGGCAGCGAAAGTACCCGTGCGAATCATCTGAAGCATAGTGGAGAATCTCAATCTTGATTCCTTTATTTTTAAATGAATAATAGAGTGCCCATTAAAAATTGCGTATAATGCCCACATCATACCTGCTGCTCTGGCTATAACGGTAGCTATGGCAGACCCACTAACTCCCAAAGCAGGAAATCCAAATAGCCCAAATATTAATAATGGATCTAAAATAATATTTAATCCTGTAGAAAGCACCAAAAATTTCATTGGTAAAAAGGCATCCCCTGCCCCACGAAGGATAGCGCTAATTAAAAATAAAAGAAACATTGTGATTGAACCAAGCGACAATATCTTGATGTAAGATGTTCCTAAAGAAATTACCTCGCCGCTTGCGCCAAATAAGATAAGCATAGGTTTTGCCAGAAAATAACCTGAAAGACCCAAAGCAATAGAGCCGACAACACCCATAAAAAGTGATTGCACGGCAATGTCTTCTGCCTCTTTAATATTCTTTTCCCCAATAGCTCTGGCTATCATAGCAGTAGTCCCGATGGATATACCTATTAAAGCGATCATAATTATTCCAAAGAAGATTCCTCCCATAGCTACTGCAGCGATAGCCTCCGGACCTAATCTGCCAACAAAAATCATATCCACAATATTAAATGCATTGTGCAATACTACGCTAATCATGATAGGAAGAGCTAACTTCCAAATACTCTTAGGAATACTACCTTTAGTTAGATCGTTCTTTTCTATCTTATGATTCATAATTAAAATTTAGAAATTTTTGTTCGTCTCTTCTCTTAATGCGTTAAGCTTATTGAGCGCCGCTCCTGAGTCTATAGAGTTCTCAGCTAATTTGATGCCTTCTCTTATATCTTTAGCTTTTCCTGCTGCTACAAAGATATGAGCAGCATTCAGAACAACGATATCTCTCCTTGCCCCTTTTTCACCATTTAGTATTTTTATAATGATTTTTGCGTTTTCAGCTGCATCGCTGCCTCTAATATCCTCTTCTTTTCCAACAGGCATACCAAAATCGTGAGGTTCTATAAAATATGTTTTTATCTCTCCATTTTTAAGCTCGCTGATTTTTGTCTTCCCTGTGATGCTTATCTCATCAAAACCGCCTTCTCCATACGCAACAAAAGCTCTTTTTGCACCCATATTCTTAAGAACGTTTGCTAATTTATCTGTTAAATTGGTATCATAGACTCCCAAAATCTGAGATGTAGCATTAGCCGGATTAGTAAGAGGCCCTAAAATATTAAAAATTGTTCTTATGCCTATTTCCCTTCTGGGACCAACTGCATATTTCATAGCTTTATGGAAAAGCGGAGCAAACAAAAATCCAAGTCCTATCTTATTAATACATTTCTCAACTTTTTTAGGAGCGATATCTATGTTTACTCCTAAATCTTTCATCACATCAGCGCTGCCGCATTTACTGGATACAGCCCTGTTGCCGTGTTTTGCAACAACAACTCCGCCCCCTGAGGCCACAATTGCCGTTGCTGTAGAAACATTGAATGTATCAGCTTTATCTCCGCCAGTTCCACATGTATCAACTACATCTAACTCATTCTGAACATGAATTCTTTCCGCTTTTTCTCTCATCACTTTTGCGCATCCTGTAATTTCATCCACAGTCTCACCCTTCATTCTGAGCGCTGTTATAAAAGACGCTATTTGTGAAGCAGTTGCTTTCCCGTCCATAATTTCTTCCATTGTCCCTCGCGCTTCGTCTTCTGCAAGATTACTGCCTTCTACAACCTTTTGAATTATCTCTTTAATCATTGTTTGTCTCCTGTGTTTTCAAACTTAAATTCCTTCCTGTATACTTTTTAGATGTTTCTCGTATAGTTTTTTTATCAATATCCGTAATCATGAGTGAATTGTAGCATATCTAAGCCCAACATAAAAATTCTTGTGTTACCTATGCGCCCAGCCGGCACATTAGCTTGACAACATATACCTGCTTATGTAGAATTAGGCTGATGAATACGGAGGCATAAATGGCCTGGTTTGGTAAGCGGAAATATACAGTACTTCCTGCTACAAAGAAGAGAGATATTCCTGATGGCTTATGGACAAAATGTCCCGGATGCGGGGAGATTATCTATAATAAGAATCTGAATAAGAATCTCAATGTGTGTCCCAACTGCGGGTTTCATAATAGAATATCGGTACAAGAGAGAATTGCCCAATTAATAGATAGGAACACTTTTATTGAGTACGATAAGAGCATGCAGTCAGTTGATCCATTAAATTTTAAATCTTACAAAAATTATAAAGATAAGATAGCGCAGGAGCAGAAAAAAACAGGTTTAAAAGAAGCAGCTGTGTATGGGGAAGGAGATATTGGAAGTTTTCATGTATCCATTGCGCTTACAGATTATAGATTTATTATGGGAAGTATGGGTTCTGTTGTTGGAGAAAAGGTTACAAGAGCTGTAGAACTTGCAATAGATAAAAAAATCCCCTTTATAAGTGTATCAGGCTCAGGAGGCGGCGCAAGGATGTATGAAGGAATATATTCTCTTATGCAGATGGCAAAGACAAGCGCAGCTGTAGCCCGCTTAAGTGATAAAAAAATCCCATTCATCTCAGTAATAACTGATCCTACAGGAGGAGGAGTTTCGGCAAGTTTCGCATTTCAGGCAGACGTGATAATAGCTGAGCCGCGCGCTTTAATAACATTTGCCGGACCCAGAGTAATAGAACAGACAATTCATCAAAAGCTTCCGGAAGGTTTCCAAAGAGCAGAGTTCCTTCTTGAACATGGTATGATTGATATGATTGTTGAGCGTGTGGAGTTGAAGAAGAAACTTGTAGATATTATTAGGCATTTTGATTCCTGCAGAAAGTAAATGTCCTATGCTGATACATTAAAATACCTGAATAGTCTTCAATACTTTGGTATAAAGTTCGGATTAAATAATATAAAGGTTCTACTTGACCTGCTTGGAAATCCGCATGATAAGTTTAAGGCGGTGCATATCGCAGGAACTAATGGCAAGGGCTCAGTTGCTGCATTCACAGGTTCTATAATCGCTCTATCAGGATATAAGGTTGGAGTTTATACGTCCCCCCATCTCATTGATTTCAGAGAAAGAATAGCTATAAAAACGCAGTCAATCAGGCAAGAATCTGAGATCATAGAAAAGTTTATTCCGAAGACAAGAGTAGTATCAATTGTTTCCGATATAAAGAGAGCTGTTAAGCATATGAGTAATACTCTTGGCATGAATCATCCAACTTATTTTGAGATTATTACTGCTTTAGCCTTTAAGTATTTTGCTGATGAGAACATAGATATTTTGATATGTGAGACTGGCATGGGCGGGAGATTGGACGCAACAAATGTATGTAATTCAACTATATCAGTAATAACTAATGTTGGGCTTGAACACACAGATGTGCTTGGTAAGAGAATTACAGATATAGCTTACGAGAAAGCATGCATAATAAAAAAAAACAATGTGGTAATAAGCGGCAGCAAAAAGCAAAAGGCGATTGATGTAATTACCAACATGGCAAGAAAAAAAGCGGCAAAATTAGTTGACATAAACTCTGAGTACAAATGGGGGAAAATAAGTTCTGATATTAATAGTCAAACATTCTGGATTAAAGGGAATGATTATTCATATAATGATTTAGAAACCAGTCTGCTCGGAGAGCATCAAGTAACTAACGCTGTACTGGCTGTTGCAGCAGCAGAGAAGCTTCAATTATTTGGTTTTAAAGTTCCTGAAAATGCTATTAAAACAGGTCTTAGCAAGACAGTCTGGCAGGGCAGATTTCAGGTATTAAGAAAAAATCCTTTACTGATTTGTGACGGAACGCATAATCCCAGCAGTTCAAGAGTTCTAAAGCAGACTATTTCTGAAATAGAGCATGATAGATTAATATTCATAATCGGAATATTAAACAATAAGGATTATAAAGGTATTTTAAGAATACTTCTCTCAGGAGACTCAACTGCAATTTTTACTAATATTACAAGCACTGATCGGGCATTGAGTTCTGAAATCCTGGCTAAGGAGGCGCAAAAATTTACCAGTAATGTTGTTGTAAAAAAAGACATATCTTCATCATTAAAATATGCGTTTCGGAAAGCAAACAAAAATGACTTGATTTGCGTTACCGGGTCATTGTATCTTGTAGGAGAATTGTTGGCACATAATCCACAGCTTCATCAATCATCATAACAGGGATGCCTTCTTTTATCGGATAGTATTTCTTGCAAATGTCGCATACAAGCTTATCCTCGCCTTCAAGTCTTATATTCTCTTTGCATTTTGGACATGCTAAGATGTCTAGAAGTTCCCTGTTTATAGTCATAGTATTTTCTCCTTTTATCTATTAAATCCCAATGCTCATATTAATCTGTGTTCCTTAAAACTGAAATAGCCTTCAAAGCCTATAATAATGTGATCCAGCACATTAACATCTACAGTTCCAAGTGCTTTAATCAATACCTGTGTTATGTTCTTATCATCCTCTGAGGCTGTAAGACTTCCTCCCGGATGATTATGTGCAAGAATAACAGATACAGCCTTGTGTTTTAGCGCATGTTCCACTACTTTACGAGGGTAAACTACTGCTTTATTTACAGTACCAACATGTATTGTCTCTACTTTAACAGGTCTGTTAGCAGTATTCAGAAATATAACCTTAAAGATTTCATCCTTAGATCCTATTAATGAAGCCTGCAAGTAATTATAGACTGCTTTTGGGGAAGATATTATATTTTTTTGTTCCAGAAGGCGTTGTAACAAATATAAGGAAACAACCTCTTTAAATAGGTTAATAAGCATAGCTGCATTTGCGCCTATTCCATTTACTGTATTTAGCGCTTCTATTTCTGCATCAAAGACCCCTCTAATGCTTTTGAATTTTCTAAGCAATGCTTTGGCAATGGGCTTTGTATCCTTGCGAGGTATTGCGTATGTAAGTATTAACTCAAGAATTTCATAATCGTGCCAGTTATCCAATCCTTTCCTTTGATACTTTTCTTTAATTCTTTGTCTATGTCCCAAATAGTCAGGTTTTGCTATTTTATTTTTCATGTTAAAATTCCCTTTCTGTCATTGCGAATCCCGAACACTTTCGGGATGAAGCAACCTCATCTTTATAATATTCGTCGTCTTCCCATTTTGCAGGATTGTCTTTAATGTATTTGCGGATACGATTCAAATCTTTTTCATCACGAATAACATGTTCATAATAATTTCGCTGCCATAATTTTTGACCGGGGAAATTACGAAGTTCATTTATCCGTTTTGTGCTCGCAGATTTAACCGCTCGTATAATCGTCGGCAACGAACCAGACACCGACAAACCAAATTGTCCCGTAGGGGCACGGCGTGCCGTGCCCAAATCATTAATAATTATTACACCATGTATATGATTCGGCATGATAACAAATTCGTCCAATTCAATCTCGTTTCGAATATATCCCGATTTTATCCATTCGTCATTAACAATATTACCATACTCATTAAGGATACAAAGGGCACAGCACGCTGTGCCCCTACGAATCTCACCAAACAATTGTTGTTTGTCATATGTGCATATTGTTACAAAATAATAACCATTTGATGCATAATCATAATTTTTTAACCGCATTGATTGGCGATGATGAATTTGGGGATCATATTTTTTATTTTGAATATTCATGTCCTTTCGTACAAATTCTCTTTTTGTCATTGCGAACCCCAAACGCTTTTGGGATGGGGTGAAGCAATCTTGTATCACCTAGCTTCTTTGTTTCCTTCTTTGTCAACAATAAAAATTTACCCCTGTTGACTGTTGAATTCATAAATTTCAATTATTTTTTAACAACGACAAGGTTAACCTGCTAATGCCTAAGTCCAAATAGACGAGAGCAACAGTCAGGCCTAGTATGTTGTTTGACGCTGTCTTTGTCTCTGTGGATGCGTAATCACTGTTTTACATTGTGGGCAAGTATAATTTGGTCCATCTACATTGTTAAATGGTGCAGGATAATGAATAGCCTTGTGGTTTACTTCCCAGCACCTTGGACAATGAGGAACATTGTCTCCGTTTGCATAATAAAAAGGTGATTCAAATTTCATTGATAGTTTCTTATCTATAATTTTTTCTAACACTTTCACTTTTTCTAATAGTTCACTATTTTCTTGTTGGAGTTTTATAGTTGCTTCTCTAAGCTCCATTATTTTCTCTTGGGCTTCTATTGTTGCTCCTTTTTTTACAAGGTCAATAATTTCTTTAAAATTTGGAATCATTTTTATATCTTTCTAACGTTTCGGTTCTCTAACAATGTCTTTTATTTCCAAAACTTGGGCATCGACTTCGAAAAGTTCTATCGTTATTTTCTTACCTGTGTTTGTGGCGATATGTTTTTTTGATGCAGCTACAAGAACAGGAAACACTCTACGCAGATCACTACTATACCCAGTGCTTGTGACAGTGGTTTTCCACAATTGAATCTCTTTTTTTGATTTTTTGTATTCTTCTAAATCTACTGCATCCAAAAACATAAACCTGAAATAGGTTGTATAAGAGCCTGTATGTGTTGTAGCACCTGTTACCCCGTATGTTGGAGTATATGTTGTTGTGCCAGAATACGAACCATAACCACCATAAGAAGAACTTACAGTACCTGTTGTGGAGGAGGAGGAAACCCCTGTTTCCCCCCATGTTGGAATTGAATAAGAGTATTGACGCTCTTGTGGTTCACCAATTCCATACCCGAGAAATATTGCCACATTAGCATTCTCAAAATTCTCAGCGAGAGCAAAACCGTGCTGTAAAAGGACTCGATTTACGTAGCTTGCGTATTCTTTGAATTGCAAATCATCTACTTTCGTATCTTTATTACCTGGCAACAAAACATAGGATTTTTTGTTTTCGCTGGAGCTACCAATTGAATCAACATTCACACGAAACTTAGGCTGTGTGGTAGCACAACCCGATAAGATAAGCACAACGAAGACCAGGCTTAATAACGGAAAGTTTAACTTCATGTGATCCCTCCCTTTTGAGTTCTAACACTAATTATTGAATATTTACTATTATTCTAGCACTACCATAACCCAAATTGCTTAAAACCTCAATAAATTTAATTTCTGGATTCCCCGATCAAGTCGGAGAACGACCAAAGAGATTGCCACATCGCTACGCTCCTCGCAATGGGCATAAAAAAGGGCACAGCACGCTGTGCCCCTACACGTTTTGATTTCACCAAACAATTGTTGTTTGTCATTCTCCGATTACTTTTCATTTATTAAAGGATTTGCTGAGATCTCCGTCTATTTTCTTTGCTGTTTTTAATTAATTTGTTTTTCACAGCTTTGCATACTTCCTCAACAATTATTGATATGTATGTTTTTACTTAATCCTTAGCCTTTAATTCTAAGTTAAACATAATATCACAAACATCAGATCTTTTGTATATCTTCAAGAAAGGCACTTGGGAATGGTAAGATACATCATATGCTGACTGCGCATGTTTATATATCTTCCATAGTTTCTCATTGAACATTCCCTGTCTTGATAAAAGAATCAGATAATCAAAATCCTCGTCATTGATATCAGCTATTTCTATGTCTTTTCTCAACAGACCTGTCCCTTTATAGAATGTTGGCACAAAACTGCCAACTGGGAAGAATATTACACGTCCGTTCAGTGGAGTATTATCGTTTATGAATTTCAGAGTTTTTTCCGCGATGCAGTCTCCCCAGTAAGTAGTTTCCATTCCAAGTTTATGAGCCCCTCTGATCCCGCCAATGAACATGTTGTAATAGGAAGTTTGATATGGATGAATGCGTACCAGAGTTATTAGCGCGGGGAGCAATAATAAATAAAGTGTATTTGGCAGAAATTTATACTTTTTAGCAATGCTGATTCTTTTATGCAATTCAGAGAATCCTACGCCTGCAAGCACAGCTAAAAAAGGGAATACAGGCATAAAGAGTCTTATTCCGTCATAATTTTGGGCTATTGGCAATGACATCAGTATTAATAAGAATAGAATGTTTATAATGACCATGCCTAAAATTTCATCTTTGAGATGTTTTTTGATATATGTCCTGACTCCATAGATTGATAACAAGAGCGTTGCAGGTGGAACAGTTGTTACAAAAAGGATAAGTGGATAGTGCCATGGAGCAATTTGCGCGCCATAGGTTTTCCCAAGATAAAAAACATTAACAGGACTATGTTTTACATGATACATATAAAACCTAATAATATTAGGAAAAGGGTCATACCATAGTCTTGGCCAGAGCGCTATAAGGACTAGTGGAGAGAGAAAAAGGATAAAGAACGCATTGCTTGCATAGGATTTTCTTCTATATATTTGTCCCCACAATAAAAGAGGGATTATTAAAAACACTGCGTTCTCTTTTGTTAGCAAAGCAAGTCCATATAGTAGTCCGACAAATATACTCCATTTTATAGAACTGGTTCCTTTGATAAATGCCCAGGTCACAATAAACCAGGCTAGAGCAATAGGAACATCATATACTGCGAAATGTCCGTGCGCAAAAATGCGAGGCATGAGAAATAATGACAGAGAAGAAAAAATAGCAGCGTGAATATTGTAGTATTTCAGACTAAAGAAATAGACGGAGGCTATAAGAAAAGAAAATAGCAGACACATAGGTATTCTGGATGCGTATAGAATGCCAACAAAATTGTGCAGCAATAATAAACCTCCACTCATAACATATTTTACAAGAGGTGGATGTGGTTCAAACTGCCAGAATTTTTCTATTGTGCTTCCCAAGAAAGGATGTGGAGAAATTAGCCAATCAATCTGATGAAGAATATAGGAAATATAGATTGGTTCATCCCATGTTATGCCATAATCAAAAACAGTAAGCATACTTGAAACGAAAACAAGAAGAAAGATACAAAGACCTATATATATGTATTTTTTCTTCATTTTATTGCCTTATATTAACAGAATGATATAATGCCGTAAATACTCAATAAAAGTCATGGACAATATTAAGAAGAAACTCAAAGAAATGCTTACTCGTGAAACATATGCTCATTCTCTTTCAACGTGTGAAACTGCGCTGGGCTTAGCAAGAAGATTTGGTGTTTCAGAGAAGAAAGTTAGGCTTGCAGCTCTTCTTCATGATTGCGCAAAATCAATGTCATATGATGAACTGATATGTAATGTTGAAAAGTATAAGATTCCTGTTGATAGGCTTGAACTGAAGACAGAGGCTCTGCTTCATGCTCCGGTTGGCAAAAAGCTCGCAAGTGTTCTTTTCGGAATAACAGACTCTCAAATATTGAACGCAATACGATATCATACAACAGCAGCTTCTGCGATGTCTGCTATTGCAAAAATCATATATGTATCGGATTTTATTGAATTAGGCAGAGATCATAAAGAAGCGGCAGACGCAAGAAAAGCAGCGGAGAAAGATATAGACAAAGCAATGCTTTTTATTTTGAGGAAAAAGATTCCATATTTAGTAAAGAAAAAAGTGCTAATTCATCCAAGGTCAATTAGAGCATTAAACTGGTTTCTAGGAAAAGAGGAAAAGAAGTGATTAACAAAGCGAAAAGACACATAATAAGAATAGTTCAGGAAAGCATTAAGAAAACATACTCTGTTAAAGGCTTGCTTATTTCAGTAGAAAGAACAAAAGATGGAAAATTTGGTGATTTTTCAACAAATGCAGCGATGATGCACTCACATAAATTAAAAGAACATCCAATGAGCATAGGCAAAAAGTTATGTAAAAATATTCAGCAGTCCTTATCTAAAGATTCATTCATAGATAAAGTTGAACTGGTTAAGCCCGGATTTATAAATTTTTACATTAGCAAAAGATTCTGGATAGATGTCTTTAAAGAAGTTATTCTGGCAGGAGAAAAGTATGGCAGAAGTAATACAGGAGATGGCAAAAAGATTTTGGTGGAATTTGTAGGATCCAATCCTACAGGTCCTCTTAATGTAGTGAGCGCAAGAGCAGCGTCTATTGGGGATAGTTTGTGCAATATTCTATCGTTTAACGGATACGATGTAAAAAGAGAATTCTATATAAACGATGCGGGAGAACAGGTTTCAAGGTTTGTTGAGTCGCTTATTGCAAGATATAACCAGATATATAATCCCGATTTTCCATTTCCAGATGATGGATATCACGGGAATTATGTAAAGGATATGGCTAAAGAACTGGATGAAAAGTATGGCAGGAGTTTACTGAATAAAAGAGCTGATGATGTTAAGGATAGATGCAGAAGCTTTTATCTTTCAAAGATATTAGGGGATCAAAAGCGTGATGTGGAGGGTTTTGGAGTTAAGTTTGATGTGTGGTTCAGTGAGAAAACACTTCATGATTCATCTAAGGTTACTAATGCTCTGAAAAAATTAGAAGAATGCGGTTTTGTGTATGAAAAGGATGGTGCAACATGGTTTCGATCCACGAAGTTTGGCGACGACGAAGATAGAGTTCTAATAAAGGCTAATGGAGCGCCAACTTATTTTTTGGCAGACATTGCATATCATCTTGATAAGTTTGAGAGGGGTTTTGATAAAGCCATTGATTTTATGGGGCCTGATCATCATGGGCATATAGGAAGATTGAAAATGGCTATAAAAGCATTAAGTATTGATGAGAAATGGCTGGATATTTTTATAGTTCAGCAGGTTAATCTTATGCGCGGCGGAGAGAAAATTAAGATGTCTAAAAGAGCCGGCAGGTTTGAGACAATGAGGGATTTAGTATCGGAGGTCGGCAAGGATGCTGCCAGATTCTTTTTTCTTATGCGTTCACAGAGCAGTCATCTTGACTTTGACCTGAATTTAGCAAAGGAAGAATCTTCTAAAAATCCCGTTTATTATGTTCAGTATGCGCACGCAAGGATATGCAATATATTGAAGCATGCAGAAGAGGGTAAAATTGATATGGGGGGAATTGATAATCCCAATATGGAGCTTCTAAATAAGCCGGATGAAATTGAATTAGCAAAGACATTGGCTGGATTTAAAGACATATGCGAAATCAGCGCTCTAACTTATACGCCTCACAGGATAGCAGGATATTTGCTGAAGCTTGCCGGAGTATTTCATAACTTTTATAATAAACACCGTGTTGTTACTGAAAACAAAAAATTGACAGCTGCAAGGCTTCTAATCGTTAAATCTACCAGAATTGTTCTGGTAAACGGACTCAGACTTCTTGGTATATCCGCGCCTGAGAAAATGTGAAAAGGAGAAATAACAATGGCAAAATATGATATTGGAATAATTGGCGGAGGTCCGGGCGGCTATGTAGCAGCAATAAGAGCGGCGCAGTTAGGCGCTAAGGTTTATGTTGTTGAAAAAGACAAGGCGCTTGGAGGAACATGTCTTAACAGAGGATGCATTCCTACAAAGGCTATTCTTCATTCGGCAAAGATGTATAGAAATCTCAGCAATGCTGGGAAATTTGGCATAAATACTTCGGAGATATCTCTGGATTATGGGAAAGTCATAAACAGGAAAGATCAGATAGTCAACAGGCTGACAAATGGTGTAAAGTTTTTATTTAAGAGTAATGCTATTGAAGTAATAAAGGGGAAGGCGGAGATTGTGTCTCCGGGAGTAATAGGAGTAACAGATGATACTCAACAATATGAAGTTGAGGCAAGCAATATAATAATAGCAACCGGTTCAGAGCCAATGAGTTTGACTGATATTCCAACGGATGGAGAAATAATCCAGACAAGCAGAGAAATTCTTTCCTGCGATAATCTTCCAGGAAGTATTTTAATAATAGGAGCAGGCGCTATTGGCTGTGAATTTGCGGATATTTTCAATTCTTTCGGAGTAAAGGTAAAATTAGTTGAGATGATGGATCATATACTGCCAGAAGAAGATAAT
The DNA here is from genome assembly GCA_030611945.1 of bacterium. Lineage (GTDB taxonomy): Bacteria > JAHJDO01 > JAHJDO01 > JAHJDO01 > JAHJDO01 > JAHJDO01. Next base: position 18,262 of record JAUWOV010000032.1, read on the forward strand.
GAGATTGCTAGTAAGCTTGAGAGTATTTTAAAAAAGAGAGGCATAGAACTTTTTATTCAAACAAAAGTTAACAGAATAGAAAAGAGTAACTCTTTAGCAAACGTATATTTGTCGGGAGATAAGATATTTGAAGTAGATAGAGTGCTTGTTGCTGTTGGAAGAAGTTCAAATATTTCAGGGATTGGATTAGAAAACAATCAAGTAAAACTGGATAAAAATAGAATTCTTGTGAATGAACATATGCAGACAAATATTCCGCATATCTATGCAATAGGAGATATTACGCCAGGTCCTATGCTTGCGCATGCTGCCTCAAAAGAAGGGATTATGGCTGTTGAGCATATAATGGGCATGGATTCAAAAATGGATTATAAAGTTATACCGTCCTGTGTATATACAGATCCTGAAGTAGCGGGAGTTGGTCTGACCGAGCAGAAAGCAAAGGAAACTCATGATATAAAGATAGGCAGATTTCCTTTAATGGCAAGTGGGAAGGCAATGTGTATAGGAGAGACAGAAGGCCTGATCAAGATTATAGCGGACAAGGATACTGATGAGATTCTGGGAGTAAGAATGATTGCTCCTCATGCAACAGAACTAATTGCCGAGTGCGTACTGACAATGAAGACTGAGTGCACGTACAAGGAACTTGCGGAAACGATCCATGCGCATCCGACCATATCTGAAGCAGTTATGGAAGCAGCGGAGGATGTTGATAATATGGCTATAAGTTTGCCTAAGAAATCCTAATGCTTACCATAAATACACTTGTACCGGTTTATAATATTGCCGCCATTAGAATATGAATGGCTGTATGATGGCAATCTCACTACTGATTGCGACGAATTTAATCCAGCTGTAACAGACTGGTTGATTGAGTACAATTTTAATCGCCCTCATCAGGCGCTTGATTATTTAACACCCATGAGATATATTGAGAATCACAATGAAAATCTTAAACAAAAAGTGTTACCTATGTGCCCAGCCAGCACACTTACTTGACAACAGATTAGAAAATCAATATACTCCCAAATACATTAAAAAGTCAGGAGAT
>JAUWOV010000118.1 GCA_030611945.1 bacterium
TTCCGGTTCAACTGTTCTTTCAATCCGACTGTCGTAACCGAGATATTCTCCTTCTCGGACATCATAGATATGCGCCTTATCCTTAAACTTTAGTGTTACTTTTGATGCAGGAGGTATTATCTCTCTCCATACATGATGCCTTGTTGCGCAATGCTGGAAATAAGGAGTATTTTGAATGAGGCCTACATATTTATTATTTCCCTGTGTAAATCTATGAGCTGTACAGCCTGATATAGCCGGTATAATCTCTATATCAGGGCTTATGCCGGATGAGAGGATCAGGTTCTTTAATAACAGACTCAGATCTCTTGTTGTTTGATTATCTGTCTCCAGATGCTCTTCTTTATCAAAGTTCTTTACCAGAGAGAAATTTAATAGATATGCCTTGACTTTGCCATAGTTATTCGTAATCAGGGCAGGCGCGCCTGAGATATCAGCAAGGGATTTACCTTTGGCTATACTTAACGATGTATCAGTGAAGAGCTTCCCGACTTCCGCATATAAAAATTAAAACCATGCTCGGGAGAAGGGGTCTCTATTTTTCATGGGCACTACATTTTTTCAATTATGTAAGGGGTTATATTTTTCTTTATATTCATAACCTGATATATCTTCCTTGCTTCCAGGTTGATCCTTGAAGGCAAACCGTATCTTATCCTCTTCTTCTTATCAAAAAGAATGCTTGTCTGGATATTCGACAAGCGCTGACGTATTTTTTCCGGACTCAGTTTTTTATACTGCAGTCGGACACGATATTCTAAATGTCTGACTAAAGCATATGCGGCAAAAGATATTGCCATATGCGCTTTTACTCTGCTGGATTTCCAGTGAAACACAGGACGAATCCTCAAATCATGTTTAGTCACACGAAAGGATTCTTCCACCTGCCATAAATTTGCATACTGGGCAATTACATCTGTATTTGATAAGTTCTTTGAATTTGTCACAACTCCATGCAAACCATCCCACCTGCTATCCAATTCTATCTTTTCCTCATCTAAACTAAAGGTGCTTTTGCCTGTTACTTTTAGATATTTCTTGTAACCGTAATTGGAAAGATATTCTTTTGGATTTTTATTTCTACTTAATTTTTTACGCAATTTTTCAATAGCCTTCTCCCTATCTCTCGCATCCTTCTTTGCGCGCTCATGACTGTAGCTGACAACTAACTTCCTGCCCTTATAATCAAAACGAGCCACCTTGTATTCGTCTGTTACTTCCTCGTAATTTGCCATATTTGTAATTTTCTTCTGCAGTTCCTTCTGTACAGATTTCAGTCTTGCTCCAACAATAAATTCAAAACCGCTATCTTGAAGTGCTTCCAACTCCGCTAAATTATTTTTATTAAGCATACCTGCATCTGCCACATAAACAACTTTATCAAGATCATACTTCTGCTTCAGTTCCACCAGCGCAGGAATTAAAGTATGTCCTTCATACGTATCCCCTGAAAAAGCCTTATACCCCACAGGAAGCCCTTCTTTCGTAACCATCAAAGCAAGCAGTACTTGAGGCTGATTAAATTTCATATCTTTACTGTAGCCATTACGTCTAAACATATCTTCTCTGAAAGTCTCGAAATAAATGGTAGTACAATCAAAGAAAATCACATCTAATTTACCCTGAAACAAACTTAATGTATGCTGATACATAAGATCATTCAGTTTTTCTATTGCTTCATCATTCAACTTATCCATCATGCGATAGACTTTATCCAGATTTAAAGTAATGCCGAAATTCTCTTCCAGTAAATCTACTGTCCCGCGTTTACTCTTAGGATTAGCGATCCTGGCCAATACAATATTTTTGAATATTGAAACAACCGCCTTGTTTCTGGCAGGATTTTTAATGATGGAAGAGCAGTTAAGCTCATCATAAAGTTTGCCATACACATCATGTATTCCGCTAATAACACGCTGCTGTTCTTCCAAGTTCTTCAAATTAACTTTGTAGTCATCTTCCTTGTATTCTTTCTCTTTAGTCTTGACTTTCATCTGCGCCATTTCTTCCGGACTGTAAAGTAACTGCTGACCTTTTGCTTCCATTCTGACCCTAATAGATTCTGCCAGCATCTTTAGCTTCTCCAGCTCGAAATCATCCATGGCAATACCTATGTAACGGACGATTTTTTGAGATACTTTGCCCCCTTTTCTAACAGACTGTACTATTTGCACAGATTTTCTTGGACTATTTGGAGTAGATTTAGCTCTTACAAACATAATAATAAAAGCATAACAAAAAGAAAAAGTTTGTCAAGTAGAAAAATCATCTAGGCACTACATTGGCGTTTTAACCCTTTTTATCAATATTTACCTTTGAAATGATGCGAAAATTATAAATATTTGGGGCTAAATGCGGAAGTCAGGAAAATGTCACCGGCTCAATAGGCTTAAACACTCAAGCAGCTTACCCTGTGCGTTTTACGGAACAAGGAAGAGGCAGGTATCTTGGTATCACAAGGTGTGATACCTTCTAAGCAAGAAAGAGTTTTAGAATTGAAACTCGCTAATTAGGGTATTGGGGTTCTAGATATAGAACCCTTATGAGGCAGTTATTAGAACCTTTTACCTAGCTTATTTTGACAGGTTTCCTGAAATTTGTCGCCCAGTGGGCGACAAATCTAAAATAATCAAAAAAGATCCCCACTGGGGAGCCAATTCAAATTAAAGAAAAAACTTCTTCAATTAAGTGAAGAATGCTCCCTCTAACGGTTTGTAATTGTAAACAGTTTTTATTTATAAACAATGTAAACGATTTTCGTTTATAAATAATACAAACAGAATTTCTTTACAAAAAAGGAGTTTGAAAACTTGAAATCACAAATTGTGATATCCAATTCTGAGAACATTTACGAAACTCAGGGAAATACTTGTGCTGGCTGGGCACATAGGTAACACTTTTTGTTTAAGATTTTCGTTGTGATTCTCAATATATC
>JAUWOV010000069.1 GCA_030611945.1 bacterium
AAGACAATTTTTCAGTCCATTTTTAACGCGTTTTCGAATGACATAGCAATAGATCTTGGAACATCTACTACTCTTATATATGCAAAGGGCAAAGGTATTGTTCTTTCTGAACCATCGGTTGTTGCTATAAGAGGAAATACGAGCAAAGTGCTGGCTGTTGGAAACGATGCAAAGAGAATGCTTGGAAGAACGCCCGGGGATATTTCTGCGATAAGACCTTTAAAGGATGGAGTTATTGCAGATTTCGAGGTGGTGGAGATAATGTTAAGACATTTTATAACAAAAATTCATAATAGAAGAATGTTTATAAGCCCAAGAGTAATTGTTGCCATTCCGTCAGGTATAACAGCCGTGGAAAGAAGGGCTGTAGAGGATTCAGCTATTCATTCGGGGGCAAAAGAGGTTTATTTAATTGAAGAGCCAATGGCAGCAGCTGTAGGAGCAGGACTCCCTGTTCAGGATCCTGCTGCAAGTATGATTGTAGATATAGGAGGCGGGACTACAGAGATTGCCGTTATATCCCTTGTCGGCAGTGTTTACGGACGAACAATCCGTGTTGCTGGCGATGAAATGGATGCAGGTATTATAGGGCACATCAAAGAGACATATAATGTTCTTATCGGCGAACGTACGGCAGAGGATATAAAAATAAAAATAGGCTCAGCATTTCCAGCAGACAAAGAGGAAAAAATGCAGGTTAAGGGGAGAGATTTGATTGCAGGATTACCAAAGACTGTGTCTGTATCATCTGAGGAAATAAGAGAAGCTCTGAGTGAGCCTGTGTCTGCAATTGTTGATGCCGTTAAAGCAACTCTTGACCGAACGCCGCCTGAATTATCAGCAGATCTGGTTGACAGAGGCATAATATTAGCAGGAGGAGGAGCGCTTCTTAAGGGACTGGATAAATTGCTCATTAAAGAAACGGGCCTTCCTACCAATATAGCAGAAGATCCTATAACTGCTGTTGTGAGAGGCGCTGGCAAGATATTGGAGGAGTTAGATTTTTACAAGGATGCTTTGATACATTCTGAATACAGGACTTGATGAAACGTGTTCTAGTCCCTATTATTATTTTATGCGCCTGCACTATTATACTCACCATCAGTCATAATTATTCGCAAGATAATGTAAGATCAGTATTTTTAAATCTCTTATATCCATTTCAGAAATTAACGAGCTCTGCATATAAGTCTGGTATGAATCTAAAGCGAGTTATTCTCTCTGTAAGGGAAATGCGTTCTAAGGAGGATGATCAGAAAAAGGAGATTGAAAGCTTATCAATAGAGATAAGGTTGCTAAGGTCTTTACATGCAGAAAACAAGAAATTAAGAGAACTTTTGGAGATTAAGAATAAATATAATTATCAGATTATTTTTGCGGAGATTATCGCAGGAGATGTAACAGGTCTGTACGATTCAGTAATAATTGACAAAGGAAAAAAGGATAATATTGAGAAGAATATGCCGGTTATGACAGCACGGGGCATTGTAGGAATAACGCAAGATGTAGGTGCATACTCAACCAGGGTTATAACTATCCTGAATCCAAATTGCAAAGCAGGTGTATCTGTTGGTAAAAATTCCATAAGAGGAGTTATGCAAGGCAAAGGAGATTATTGCATTATAAAATATATATCTGTAGAAGAAAATATAGAAGTAGGTAACAAAGTATATACTTCTGAAGGAGGAGGAATATATCCTGAAGGAATAGAAGTTGGCAAAATATTCAGAATAGATAAAAAGCCGCACGATATTTTTCAGATTGTATACGTTCTTCCTTGTGTAAATATTCGAAATTTGGATAGGGTCGCAGTAATAAAAAATAAATAATGAAACTGCTTGTCTGGTTATTTCTCGGTCTGTTTTCGATCATTTTCCAAACATCGGTTTTTGATAAATTGGAGATTCTTGGCGCAAAGCCAGATTTATTATTGATTCTAGTAGTTTACGCCAATTTGCATAAAAAGATGTATAAGGGACTAGCAGTTGCATTATTTGGAGGTATCTTTGCAGATGGATTTTCAGGTGCTGTCTTTGGGATACAGCTTATTTGTAAACAGGTTGATGCATTCGTTACCCAATTTTTATCAAGAAGATTATTCGTTAATGAGAAATTTGTAAAAATTTTAATAATAGCAATAGTTAGTCTTGCGGATAGAGTAATATTATATTCAATATCCATTCTGCTGAATCAAAATATGAACACATTGTTATACCTGGCAAGAAATACAGCGGTTATTATTCTATACAACGTAATGGTCAGCCTTGTTCTTTTCAGATTCTTTGATTATGTTTTTGTATTGGGGGATAAAATCTATAAAACATGTTACACAATAAAAAAGAAACTGCGAATATAAAGAAAAGAATAAAGAACCTTGCTTGGATATTACTGGCATGTTTTTTGGTTATTATCTTTCGTCTATGGTACTTGCAGCTCATAAGAGGAAAACAGTTCAGCGATAAAGCAAAATCCAACAGAATACGCTTAATTCATATCAATGCCCAACGAGGCTGCATATACGATAGATATGAAAATGTACTTGTTAAAAATGTCAGTTCTTTTAATGTGCTGGCAGTCCCAGATGAAATAAAAGACATAGACGCAACAGTCAAATTACTCTCCGGGATTCTTGGCTTGGAAAGAACTTTTATAATGAAGAGACTTTATGGTTCAGACCATGAGAAGTATTCTCCTGTCAAACTGGCATCAAATATTAGTTTGGAGAAAGTAATATTGATTGAAGAGAGAAGCTCTCTTCTTTCAGGAATATTTATTCAGATAGAGCCGCGAAGAAAATATATATTAGGAGAAAGCGTAGCGCATATAACAGGACATGTCAGGCAAATTAGAAAAGGAGAGATTGAAAAGAAGCAGTATCATATATTTCAATACAATGAATTTAAAGGAGAAGGAGGCGTTGAGGAAGCAGCTAATGATTTTCTAAAGGGGTCTGATGGAGGAAAACAGATTGAGGTTAATTCCAGAGGGGAACAAGTAGCAGTACTTGTGGAGAAAAAACCGGAAAGAGGCAGCAATGTTATTCTTACAATTGATAAGAATATGCAGGAATTTGTAAGCAAATTATTAGAGGACAAGGCAGGTACAATAATTGTTATGAATCCTCAAAATGGAGATATACTCGCAATGGCAAGTAGTCCTTCTTATAACCCTGAGATTTTTAATACGCCTGTTCTGCAAACAGATCTGGACGCTTTAGGGAAAAAGGATGCTCCTTTAGTTAACAGAGCTGTTTCCGCTTTATATGCGCCGGGTTCAATATTTAAGATAGTTATAGCTGCTGCGGGCTTGAAGTATCATGTTATAAGCTGCTCTCAGGAACTGGAGTGTAAAGGGCACTTGAAAGTTGGGAAAGGAATATTGTATTGCTGGAATAGAGCAGGACATGGAGGTATGAACATGTCTGACGCTATAAAAAATTCATGCGATGTTTATTTTTATAGATTAGGACTATTGCTGGGAATTAATAGAATTGTGAATTTTGCAGACGAATGCGGATTTGGCAAACTTACAGGCATAAAGCTTCCTGGTGAGAAGTCGGGACTTCTACCTGATAAGAGCTGGAGAAAAAAGAGGGCTTGGTATTTCGGGGATACAGCGCTCTTATCAATAGGACAGTCCTATCTCTTAGTAACTCCGCTTCAGCTGGTAAGTCTAATTAGCGCAGTGGCAAATGACGGAACTATATATATGCCTAGAATTCTTTTGCAGACACCTCCTGAGCAAATAGGTAAGTTGCCATGCAGTAAGAAAATAATAGGGGAGATTAAAAAGGCTCTCTGCGAAGTTGTAAGCAATAAAGGAACCGGTAAATTCGCTCAGGTTAAGGGGCTGGAAATTGCAGGCAAAACCAGCACGGTTCAGGTAGTAAAGATGGAACATACTAGAAAATACAAAAATATTCCGTATAAATTCAGGGATCATGCTATGTTCGTTGCTTTTGCTCCTGCAAAAAATCCACAGATTTCCCTCATAGTAGTTATTGAACACGGCGGAGAAGGGGGAAGAGTAGCTGCGCCTATTGCAAAACAGATATTTAAATGGTATATGAAAAATAGAAGTGATAAATAACAAGGAGGAAAATGGTATGTCTAAGAAAACACATTGTCATGAAAGGGATAAATCATGAATAAAGTTCGTATAGAAAAAGGGACGACTCTGTGTAGAACTCGACCTTGCATGATTATTACCACTTTGCATGAGAATGGGATAGTAAACGCAGGGACTTTTGGTTCCTATACAAATGCGGGGCCACAAGAGATAGCTATTGCTATCGGAAGTTCGAGTCATACTTATACAAATATAAAACGTACAGGAGAATTTGTTATCAACATTCCTCATATCGGTATAGCTCAAGCCCTGGAGATATGTGGAGGAAATGTTCCCATAACTGAGAGTGAATTGGATAAGGCTAATTTAACGACAGAGCCTGCCGATGAAATTAAAACTCCTATAATTTCCGAATGTGTGGCTAATGTAGAGTGTAAATACTGGAAGGAACTGAAAGTCGGGTACCACATACTGGTTCTGGGAAAGATGATTTGTGGTCATCTAGACAAGCGATATGTGGACGAGGATGGGTCTATTGATGTGGTAAAAGCGCGTGTTCCTTTCAGTATTCGCTATCCTTCACCAATTTATGCTGTTCTTGCCAATGCTGATTAATGATAATTGAGCTAAGAGTAAAAAAATTGAAGTGTTACTAATAAACGAGAGGAGAGGAGATTATGTCAATCAATTTTGAGTCTATGGACAAAACGGCAGAGGGAAAGACAAAGGTAATATACAGAAATCCCGAAGATGAGAAAACAGTTTATATGGTCTTCAAGGACGATATAACAGCAGGTGACGGGGTAAAACATGATGTGATTGAGGGCAAGGCTTTAGTTGACTGGAAAACTAATAGAGATACATTTGAACTTCTTAATAGAAAAGGAGTTAGAACTCATTATATCTCAAGCCCTGAAGAAAAAGTAGCGCTTGTAAGAAAACTTGACAGAAAAATTAACCTTGAGGTTGTATCAAGAAGAGTTGCTGCAGGCTCTATTCTGAAATGGAGTAATGCTGCTGAGGGACAGAGATACGATCCTGTAATTACCCAATTTCACTATAAGGATGACCCGTTACATGATCCTATGCTGGATGATGCCTATATTGACTATATCATAAAGACAAAGAATGCTTTTGAATATACTGCGATGAAAAAAATCAATGAACAGGCTTTTGGATATCTTGAGGAAGCTTTTGCGCATTTTGATGTTCAGTTAATAGATATCAAGCTGGAATATGGTATTATTAATGGAGAGGTATATCTCATAGATGAGATTTCAGGCGGCTCTTTTCGGCTGTGGCCCTATGCGCATAAAAACCCTGATCTCAATCAAGACAATGTATTGGGGGAACTTAATCCGGAAGCCCGGCTTGACAAGGATACATACAGGATGGGGCAAAGCGCAGATATGGTTAAAAACAAGTTTGCAGAAATAGCCGATATAACTGCAGGTTTTAAGGATATAGAATAGAAAGAATTAAACAAACACTTTCTTCACATAAGGCGAAGTTGACAATCTAAGCAATGCCGAATAGTTAATATCAAATGCTATTTCACTTCCTACTTCAAGATGCTTTTTGGAATGTAAAATCAAATGATCGCTGCTTGCTCCAATGACTTTAGCATTTATTCTGGGCGTTACAGCTTTTGTATCAACGTCTTGTTCCCCGATACCAATTATTATCCGATTGATATTACCAATATCTGCAAACTCAGGTGTATCTCCAAATGCATTTTGACATATTTCACCATAAGGTAGAGAGGGTTTTAATTTACTTTCTATAACCTCGCATATTAGAGTAAATGCATCTGTGTACAATTTTGGGATTTTGTTTCTGTGCAAAGTTTCCCTACCTAATAAAATAGCCTCCCCAATTCTTAGATTATTAATATTTCTTATATTATTTGTATGTAAAAACCATTCATAATTTGCCGAATTCCCACCTGAAATCATATGCAGCTTTATGTTGTATTTTTCTTGTATACGTTCTGCTGTTTGAGATAACTCAATCATATTTTCCTCTGAAGGGTTAACACCTCCAAAGCAGGCAAGATTTGTGCCAATGCCATATAATTCAACTCCTTTTAGTAGAATAATTTGTTCAATGATTGAGTCTGTATCTCCGGGTAATATCCCTTCTCTTAAATCACCGAGTTCTAACATTAAAACTACTTTATGTCTTTTACCTTGTTTAAGAGAATGTTCAGATAATAATTTAATTGTTGATATCTCAGAGTTTAAACTTATGTCTGCATATTTAACAACATCTGCAACTTCAGTATGCATAGGTAGACGTGTAAGCAAAAATTTTGCTTTCACTCCGGATTCTTTCATTCTTTTGATATTTTGAACAAGAGAAACTGCTATTGTAGATATTCCGCACTCTAAAATTGCATTAGCAATTTCGGGAGAACCTGTTACTCCCTTTATTACGGCAGTAACAGATATACCTTTTTTAGCAAATAATTCTTTTAATGTTGTAACATTGTGCTTTATCTTGTTTATATCTATTTCTAATCTGGGCATTTTATTTTATTTCTTTTTAAAGCTGATTTTACAATTTTATCAATAAGTTCGGTTGAATCCATATTGCTGGCGACAGCCATAAACCCAATGTAACTATGCGGTTTTTCTTTAGGCGTACACATTAAGCCTGCAAAGGAGTTCACTTCTAAAAGATAAGAACCTTCTTTGGTTAATATGGTATCAATTCGTCCGTAATCTTTCAAGCCAATAGCACGGTAAGCATTTTTTGCAAATTCTTTGATATTGTTCATCTCTGTTTCATTTAATCTTGCAGGACAATAAAAACTGTCATCATCCATCTCTTTTTTATCAAATGTTAAAAATCGTGACTCACCACCAAAAGAAATCTCTAGTGGTGGCAGTACTTCAATATCATCACCATTGCCAATTACACCAAGAGTTATTTCGGTTCCCTGCAAAAATTTCTCAATTAAAACAGGTTGTTTTATAGTACTTAATCTTTCTTCAACACCTTTTACAAGTTGCTCAAAATTTTCAACAATAGAGTTGTCATCAATTCCAGCGCTTCCTCTGCCTGCAACCGGTTTAATAAATAACGGATAATCAAAAGGAGGATTGTTTTTAAATACAGAACAATCTTCTACAGATTTTGCTACAAAAAAAGGTGAAGTTTGCAATCCTTCACTTTCCCATATTTTTTTTGCTAATGATTTATCAGTAGCAATAGCAATTGCAGAAGTATCTGATCCTACAAATGGAATTTCAAGTTCTTCTAAGATCGCTGCTTCTGCCATACTCGAAACATTAAACACTAAATCGACATTGTTATCTTCTAAATCTTTTATAAAAGATATTCCCCAGTTTATAGTGCAAACTTCATATCCGGCATTAATTAATGCTTGTTTATGATGAGCAACTTCTTTATGTGTTTCATCAACTACATCATCTTTACCTACAAACTTTTCCTGTAATTTAAAATTCCCTCTTTTCTTGTTTAATAATCCAATTTTAATTTTTGTCATTTTCCAAATTTTTCCTTATTATCAAATTCATTCTATCCTTTGCCGATATTATTTTACCATCAAGATAAATATCAACTCCTCCATTTCTTAATTTTGTATCCCATTTTACAGCTTCAGGGAATTCCTCTCTACAATACATTAGCTGTGGTACCGGTAAAAACCCCATCTTAAAGATGCCGTAAAAACCTTGCGGAGTATATGTGTCTTTTATGTTAGTCTCAATAGCATTTATCACTATCTTAGCTTCGTTTATAAGATGGACCATCCTTTTGTTAACATCCTGATTCTCATGCATATTATCTATCCATCCTTTTTTCCTATACTCTCGGTATTTATTAAGAGAAAACAATGTTATCTTAATACTTTCATCTATTATTTCCGGTGTTGCCAAATCATTACCCTCAGAATAACTAACTACATGAATTATATCCGGGCTCTGACTATTAAAAGGCTCAATGTCATCCATTAATGCGGTTATTGAAGCCAGTTGTTTTTTGGCTTTATCGATATCGTGTGATAAATAACTTAAACCAACCCTTGTTTGCAAAAATACTTTAAAATCCGAATCTTCCAGTGCTTTTACTATATTTAATGTTGCTCTTGCTTTCGCCAGATCATTAATTGCTGAAGTATGCTTTGGGTCATTTAACATTATTTGCAGAATAAAATGTTTTATGCCTAGCTTCTTGGCAGCCTTTGCAGCAAGGAAGGCTGATACTGCATAACTTACATCGTCCGATGCGCGGAATGCAAAATGATGGGCTACATTTGCTTCGTATGGTTTACCGGTTTTGGCAATATATTTAATTGTTTCAAAATGTTCGGTTAAATTATCAAGAAGATTTAACGCTCCCCGTCCATCTATTTTAGAAAACCACCATAAAGATAAAGCATGCCATGCGATATTTAATGATTTTTCATGTATTTTAGCTTGTTTGCAGAGATTTTTTGTACCGGCATAAGTTCTTACAAGCATCGGTTTTGCAGCTTCATATATACGTTCATATTCCTCTTGCGAATTAACCCCTACACCTCCACCATTAGGAAGATTATCCCAGTTTTCTCCAAATTTTGATTGAGTTAATTGGGAAGTTCCTATTGACAGAACATCCAAATAGCCACTATGAGCCAATAAACGGGACCATTCAATAAATTGTTTTACAGATTCATAACTGTTTTCAAGATAAGGTCCTGCGTGAGCTCTTATTATCGGCGGTAAATTGTTTTCTCTACCATGCCTGATGCGATCGATTAATCCATCATGTACTGTCCCGAAATTCTTATATCCACTTCTATCCACAGGTAATGTTGATATATAATCTCCTTTATCAATTATTTCTTTACCAAAGTCATCTAAGGTGATTTTATATGTACTCTCGTCTTTAAATCCTTTTGATGCTTTTGCAGGGTCTATGCCAAGCATTTTCAGGCTATCTGTAAATGATTCATCACCATAAAAAACAATTACGTCTTTATATAAATATTTAATTTTATTACAAGCTTCAGGCAATCCGGCAAACCAAATATTTTTTAGTTTTCCACCGTCTTTTACCAGCATTTTCTTTGATTCCAATTGGTACATAAGTTTTTGGAATATTAGTACTGCATCATCAACATTCAGACGGTAACTAAACCCTAAAGCTTTAATATTGTATTTTATAATCCATTTTTCGATTAATGATGAATTGTATATATT
>JAUWOV010000017.1 GCA_030611945.1 bacterium
GTATTTGCATTGAAAATCACTGGTATACAATTTTCTACAGCTCTAAATACAGACATTGACATATGCTGATATGGAGCTGAGGACTTACCAAACCAGCTGTCATTTGTAACATTAACTAGAAACTGCGCGCCATTTCTTACAAATTGACGAGTAAAGTTTGAAAATATATTTTCAAAACAGATTATACAAGCAAACTTAATTTTTCGATCTGAATCTAGTTTATCTTTTCTGTAAAAATTCAACACCGTGTACTCTTTTCCACGATCAAAATCCCCTGTAGGAACCACCTTGGACAAAAATGGGAAAAGGCTTTTAAGAGGAATATATTCACCAAACGGCACAAGATGTATTTTATCATAGCGTTGTCTCATTGCGCCATTTGGAGCAAAAAGGAACACACTATTATAGAATTTACTTGTTGAAAGCGGCCTGTAACAAACACCTGTTAGAAGATGTAAATTATTATGCCTTGCAAAATTCTTGACTTTATTAATTAGTTTCTCGTCGTAATTATCTACATAGGTCAGCGCGGTCTCAGGCCAAATAATAATATCAGGGTTAAATTTTAGAAGTTTCTCACTCAGATTTAGATGAATATTTAAAGCTCTTTCTCTTGAGTTATAAAGAACCTCTGCTTTTCCTTCTTGAGATATATTTGGCTGAACAATTCCAACCTTAATACTTTCCTCAATGCCTCCTCTCTTTTCTGTATTGCCATATATTAAAAAACCACCAACAGTAATAACTGATAATACTGGACCTATTAAAACTCTCCAGCCTCCCTTTCTGTTCTTGGAAAATAACCATATATCAGCGATTGATGCGTTAACTAAAACAATCAAACACGATATTCCGTAAACACTAATAAAAGATGCGCTCTGAATAAGTGTAATCTGTTTATACTGAGAATATCCTAATAATGCCCATGGAAAACCTGTAAGAAGATGTGCCCTTATAAACTCACTCAAGACCCAGACAGGAGGAGCAATAAGCGCCAGCGGCAATTTGAGCCTCCTAAAAAAACAGTTTGTAAAAACTCCAAATACAGCTATATAAAGACTAAGATATAGAACAAGCAGCACCATACCTAATGTGCTGACAAAGGATATCCAGTAAATTGTCAAAAGAAAAAAGACTGTTCCTGTTATATAGGAAAAAGTAAAAGCTTTTTTTGAATTAACACTTGCTAAAATTAAGAATAGCGGGACTAGGGCTATCCATGCGCCATATTCAAAATCGATTTTGGAGAAGGAAATTGCAAGCAGTATTCCTGAGATAAGAGATAGAAAAAGATTTTTCACAATTATCCCGCAACAGCTACTGCGGAAGCTACTGCGCGGGTTTTTATATGAGAAATGCTTACCAAAATGCTTGAAATGTTCTTCTCTTTAGCAATTTTTTTAACTTTTCCGTGAAGAACTACATATGGACGAGCTTGTTCTAAATTTCTAACTTCTATCTCTGTCCATTTCACAACACAATCAATATTTAATGTTTTATACACTGCCTCCTTTGCTGCGAACTTCCCCGCAAAATGCTGGCAGGATACTTTTCCTGTATTGCAATATTTTATTTCTATGTCTGTGTATATTTTCTTTAGAAATCTATCTCCAAATCTTCTAATAGCATCTTCAATCCTCGCTACCTCAACGATATCTACACCAACTCCTGTAACATTCATTTTAAACCTTAAACCTCCTCATTCCTATATTGAGTACCAACCCAACCAAAAACATATTTGCAACCAAGGATGAGCCTCCATAACTCAGAAACGGCAGTGTAAGCCCTGTGATGGGCATTATTCCTATTGCCATTCCTATGTTGATAAAAATATGTACACTAAAAAGAGAAATCACCCCAATAATTATAAGTAAGCCTAATTTATCTCTTATCAAGCTTGCTATACTAAACATACGCCAAAGGAGAACAGCATAAAGTAATAACAGCACACACGCTCCTGCAAAACCCCATTCTTCGGCTACTGTCGAGAAGATAAAATCCGTGTGATGTTCCGGTATGAAGTTAAGATGCGTCTGATAACCTCTTTTCCATCCGTATCCAAACAATCCACCGGCTCCAATAGCTATCTTTGACTGAATTATAGCATAACCAGCGCCTAAAGGATCTACTTCCGGATTTATGAAAACCAGTAGTCTTTTCTTCTGATACGCTCTTAAAAATTTCCATAAAAATGGACAACTGGCAAGACTTATTCCAGCTACAATCAGCATATTCCGAATGCTTCCTTCTGAGACAAATACAATAGTAAATATCACAAAAATTAGAGAGAGCGCAGTGCCAAGATCCGGTTGAACAATAATAAGTAAAATTGGTAAAACCACAATTAAAAAAACGTAACTTAATATTTTAGAGCTACTTACTCTTTTGCCAACCTTATTCAAATAATACGCTATCATTAAGATAGATGTAATTTTAAATAATTCCGACGGCTGAAAACTTACTATGCCAAGAGAGATCCACCTTCTTGCACCGCCTATGCCTTTACCTATAAGAAGAACCATTATTAATAACAAAACAGACACCGTATAGATTGGTATTGTATGCTTAGCTAGCTTAGAATAATTGAACATTATTGCAATTATCAGCCCAACTAATCCAATAGAGAAATATAAAAGCTGCCTTTTTGCGTAGTCAATTTCTAGCGCGCTGGCAGCGCTTTTGATAAATATTATACCCAGCAGACATAATGCAATTGTTGTAAAGAACAAAATGAAATCGAAATTTTCAAATAATCTTCTATCAATCATATAACATCCAAATATCTGTTTTGGGGTTTATTATAACACGCTTTCTTTATCATGTCTCAGTTTTATGCTAGTATACTAAGCTATGTACAATCATTACTATAACCAGTTAAACGATAAACAAAAAGCAGTTGTTGACAATATTGAAGAACACGTTGTTGTACTAGCCGGACCAGGCACTGGGAAAACTCAGGTGCTTTCTGTCCGAACAGCAAATATACTAAAAAGAAACAACGTTTCACCATCAAATATCCTTATCCTGAGCTTTACCAATGCTGCTAGCGGAACTATCAGGGAAAGGATTGTTGAAATTATTGGCACAGACGGTTACTTCGTAGAGGTTGGAACGTATCATAGTCTCGCAAATTCAATCATTACTGAATCAGAGGAAGTATCCGAGGCATTTGGAGAAAAAATAGAACTGCATGATACAGAGAGAATCAAACTCATAAGATACATTCTGGACAATTTGGATAATATCTCAGAAATCCGACCCTTTAGAGCGCCTTATCATTATGAAAAAGAGATTGTTAAGAATATAAATATCCTGAAAAGGGAAGGTGTCACACCTTCGGATTTTCTTCAACATCTAACAAATATCTCGTCTGACGGAGAGATTATTCAGGAAAAACATATTCCAAAACTTCACCAGTTCGGGAAGGTTTACAGAATGTATGAAGAGCTCAAGGATTCCGGGGAAAAACATATTCTCGATGAGCGAGGAAGATATGATTTTGACGATATGATAATCATGGCAACTTACATTCTGAAGCATGACGAAAATCTGTGTAAAAAATACAGGGAGAAATTCAGCTATATTATGGTGGATGAGTTTCAGGATACAAACAAAGCTCAACTCAAGCTGCTTCTGAGTCTTATTGATCCTAAGAAAACTAATCTATGTGTAGTAGGAGATGATGACCAGTCAATATATAGATTTCAGGGCGCGTCTATTACAAACTTCAGAACAATAAAGAACAGATTCAGGAATATCACACAAATGATTCTTACGGAAAATTATCGCTCAACTCCGGAAATACTCAATACATCAAAAAAACTCATAGAACAAATCCCCTGTCATAAGAGAATATCTCGAAAATCTTTAGTCCCGCACCATGGACTGAAGTCGGTGGTTTTCTCCAACGGGGTAAAATCCCTAAAATTTGGTTCCATCAGAGAAGAGATATTATTTATTGTAGAAAAAATTAAGAAACTAGTTAAAGAAAAACCCGACGATGATCCGTACAGCAGTATAACTATACTCCTTAGAACAAGAAAAGACATATTGCCTATTATTGATGCGTTCCTGCAAACAGGAATTCCATATGTAACAGACGGCAAAGAGGATATAAGCTCCCATCTGCGTGTCAGGCAGCTGCTTTCGGCTCTAAGCCTTGCAGTAAATTCGCATAATCCTGAGCATGCAGATAGGTATATATTTGAACTACTTGCTTCAGATTATTTTGAAATAGATATAAGTGACATGACTGCATTACTGAGTTATGTAAACTTGCGAAAGAGGAAAAATATTAATGAGAATAAACCCATTACTCTTCTTGAAGAAATAACATCCGGATTTTCAGGAAACACTCCGCCTATTACTCTCAAAAACCCTCTAAAATTACATAAATTCTCATGGACAATTCAGAGGCTTATCAAGGATTCAGACACGCGTCCGGTTCATCAGCTAATACTTCAGTACATAAAGGATTCAGGAATGCTGGAATTTATATTAGCAAAATATGAAACAGACCAGATATTGAAGATAAGAGATTTAAGAGCAGTCTCTTCTTTTATTGAATATGTGAAGGAACAGGCAACTGCTAATCCTTTGATGACGATTACTGATTTAGTGGAAAATATCAATTTGCAGCAATCTTACGGCATAGGAATTCGAGGTATACTTGCAAGTTCTCATCAGAAAGGGGTCAGGGTCTTAACAGCTCACAGCGCAAAGGGAACTGAATTCCATACTGTCTTTATCCCTTTTTGCATTCACGACAAAAAATGGCCTAAAAAACTAATTACGGATCTAATACCTATTCCGCAAACGATTCTTCAAATACCTGAAAGTGCATGTTCAAAGGAAGCGATGAAGAAACCACATGTATTCGATGAAATAAGACTATTCTATGTAGCGTGCACAAGAGCTAAAGCAAACCTATTTTTCACTGCCGCTCCGGTACAAAAAGACATTCCAAGCATGTTTCTTAAAAACATGGATATTGAGCCTAAAACATGCCTTATACCTGAAGAACATGTTCTTAGATTTTCCGTAGATACAGTTAAAGAACGTCCGCCCTTTTTGCAGACAGGGGAAATTCTCAAGGACTATGTAAAATCCATAAGCTTGAATCCGACAAACGTGAATGACTACATAAGATGCAGAAGATATTTCCTCTATAATAATTTGTTAATGCTTCCAAGCGAGTTTACAGAAGGACAGGTATTTGGGCTCTGTGTTCACAAGGCATTAAGTAAAGTCTATCAGGAATACAAAAAGAGGCGAAGCCTCTCGAGACGAAGTCTCCCTGAATTTGAGTTTTTCGAGAATGTTTTTAATATATGTCTAAAAAATATATCTCTGGGGAAAAGGATAGAGCAGGGCTGCCTTGGAAAGATTGACGAGCTCAGAAATTGGTATCAGAAGAAGGCTGAAAGCCCTGCATGCGTTTTATTCATAGAGAAAAGACTTGAAATATTTATAAATGAGAATATCCCTTTTTCAGGGAGGTTTGACAGAATAGATACTGTTGGAAGCAATAGAAACGTTTGTGTTATTGATTACAAAACAGGAGATGCGTATACACATATAAAAAGTATTATAGACAACAATGACCCTCTTAACAAAGACTGCGACCCATATCTTCACCAGCTTATAGCGTATAAATTAATAATGGAAAATCAGCCCGAGCCTTATAAAGTGGTATCATGCAAACTTGAGTTTTTGGAGCCTTCAAAAAGAACGGTTAAAAAATACAATATAGAAGAAGGCGAATATAAAACACTTGAGCTCACAATAACTGATAAAATGACAGAAGACATGAAGAAGCTCATTATTGATGTGTGGGAAAGAATTCACAATCTTGAATTTGAGAAATTAGCAGAATACGATAAAATAAAATGTGAGAACTGTAATTTTAGAAATGTGTGTTGGGAGGCGTAGTACAGATAATTTTCTATTGACAACAGAAAAATATTGGATAATTTTCTATTGACAACAGAAAAATATTGAATTATACTGCTTTTATGATAACCAGAAAAATAAGTCCTGCCATTATAAAGAATTTGGATAAACCGGATGTCTTGCTTATTATTGGAGCAAGACAGGTTGGCAAAACGACGGTTTTAAAAGAACTCGTTTCTTATCTTAAGAAAAGAAATCGCGAGACATACTTTTTCACTCTGGAAGATCCTGATTTATTAACAGACCTTAATCAACACCCGGAGAACATTTTTAGTTATGTCCCTAAAACCAGTAAGTATTTCTTCCTCTTACTGGATGAAGTCCAATACCTAAATAATCCGACTAATTTTCTTAAATATATCTACGATTTATACAGTGAGAAGATAAAATTGATTGTTTCGGGATCATCTGCATTTTATATAGATTATAAATTTAAGGATTCGTTAGCGGGAAGAAAGAAGATAATAGAGCTTTATCCTTTCTGCTTTTCGGAGTTTTTACTAGCCAAAAAAGAGATAAAACTTTCAGAAAAGATTGCGCAGGAAAACTATTTTGACAGAGTAAAAAAAGTAGATTTATTGAAACATGAAAGAAGAAAACTGAGTTATTTGTGGCAGGAATATAGTATCTTTGGTGGATATCCAAGAGTTGTTCTTGAAGATAATTTGGAGGAAAAGAAATATATTTTAAAAGAGATATATCAAAGTTTCCTGCGAAAAGATATTCGTGAGGCAGGAATAAAGAATGAACTAAAGTTTTACATGTTATTAAAAATTCTTGCTTCACAAGTTGGTCAACTGTTAAATATTCAGGAACTTGCTAATACCACCGATGTTTCAAATGACACAGTTTCAAAATATATATATACCTTGCAAAAATCATTCATTATCAAACAGTGTGTGCCATTTTATCGCAACATCAGAAAAGAATTGACTAAAATGCCAAAGATATTCTTTTTGGATAACGGATATCGTAATTCCTTGCTCAACTTGTTTGTCCCTATTGGCCAAAGAATTGACAATGGAGCAGTGTTAGAGAATATCTTCTTTACAGAACTGGTTAAATTATCAATTGACGATATCAAGTTTTGGAGAACGCAAAGTAAGTCAGAAATAGATTTTATCGTAAATGAAAGGTATGCATTTGAATTAAAAATGTCTAAAAAGGCGTATAATATAGCAAAATACAAAAAGTTTACCGAGCGTTATCCAGAGATAAGTTTGAGACTTGTTACACATCAGGATGAAAAAAGTTTAGATTTGCTGGATTTTGCCAGTTAGTTTTGTATTCATTATGCAAGAACTGTAATTTTGGAAGCGTGTGCCGGGAAGTGTAGTTTTCTTGTTCCTAACGTGATTTAAGCCCTTAGCTTGCCAAATTGGCTTGAGCGATTTGTTGTACGGGTTATTCAACCCAATTCCATCTCTCTATCGACTCTAAATTACCACCACATTGACAATATATGCTCTTTCCTTTAGCACATGGCTTAAAACACTTATCACAAATAACAGTATTCGATCTCTCGAGCTTTATTGCTCCTAACATAAGCTGCAATAAATATAAACAAATAAAAGTGAGTACAAACCAAGGCACAAAATACACCTTCAGCCATGATAGTACTTCATTAATAGAAGCTCCCGAATGCCATCCAGTATATCTTGTTCCATGTCCGATCACTGCAAACAAAATACCAACACTCCACAAGCCAACCGCTACAAGAAGTGGACGTTTATAATCATATCGCTGTCGCTTCTTTTGCTTATTATATTGTAAATACTCTTCATCTGTTTTTTTAATCCACATGGATGTCTCCAATAATATGATTCATACAACAATCAACAGACGTATTACGTAATTTTATGGCTAAGCGACTTATATCTCGTTATGTTCCAATCTCCCATGAACTGAGGTATTTTTTTTGTTCTGGAGTTAGTTTGTCTATTTTAATACCCATGGAATTGAGCTTGAGTTTGGAGATTCTTTTATCTATATCTTGAGGGACATTATATACCTTCTTCTCTAGTTTTTTATGATTTTTTGCAATGTACTCAGCTGATAAGGATTGATTGGCAAAACTCATATCCATTACCATTGCAGGATGTCCCTCAGCAGACGCAAGATTGATTAGACGACCCTCCCCAAGAAGACATATTCTCCTGCCGTTCTGCATTGTATATTCATCAACAAATTCTCTTACTCTTCTTTTGCTTTTACTCATTTTTTTAAGAGCC
The DNA here is from genome assembly GCA_030611945.1 of bacterium. Lineage (GTDB taxonomy): Bacteria > JAHJDO01 > JAHJDO01 > JAHJDO01 > JAHJDO01 > JAHJDO01. The sequence continues at coordinate 8,184 of JAUWOV010000017.1, forward strand.
GGCACATCAATCTCTACGTCAAAATGTCCTGAATTTGCAATGATAGCGCCATCTTTCATATTCTTAAAATGCTTAGTTGCTAAAACATGTATATCTCCCGTTAAGGTTACAAAGGCATCGCCAATATAAGAAGCCTTCTCCATAGACATAACAGAGAAGCCATCCATGACTGCCTCCAATGCGCGCAAAGGGTCAACTTCTGTTATAATAACATTTGCTCCCATACCTTTGGCCCTGCTTGCAAAACCCCGTCCGCACCAGCCATATCCGGACACCACAACAGTGGAACCGGCAAACAACATGTTAGTTGCTCTGATAATGCCGTCAATCGTGCTTTGCCCGGTACCATATCTGTTGTCAAAGAAATGTTTTGTGTCAGCGTCATTAACAGCTATGATCGGAAACGCAAGTTTTTTCTGTCTTTCCAGGCTCCTCAATCTAATAACGCCTGTTGTCGTCTCCTCTGTTCCGCCAAGAATATTCTTTATAAGCTCTCTTTTATTATTGTGAATTGTAGAAACAAGATCTGCGCCGTCATCCATAGTAATATTAGGTTTGTTTTCTAATGTACTGCTGATATGGCTATAATAAGTTTTGTTATTCTCTCCACATATAGCAAAAACGGATATCCCGTAATCTTTTACCAGAGAGGCAGCAACATCATCCTGAGTGCTCAGAGGATTTGAAGCGCATAATCTTACTTCTGCGCCGCCTGCTTTTAGAGCTATTGCTAAATTAGCTGTCTCTGTTGTAACATGCAGACATGCGCCTAATCTAATCCCCTTTAGAGGTTTTTCTTTCTTAAAGCGTGCTTGAATTGATCTGAGAACCGGCATATTTTTTTCTGCCCATTCTATGCGCAGTTTACCCTCTTTAGCCAGCTTGATGTTTCTTATATCATATTTCAAAATAACATCCCCCTATAGTAAATTTAAGTTAGAAATTTTACAGTCCGGCTTTCCTCCTAAGAAAGCTTGCTTTATCTGTCTTTTCCCATGTAAAGGTATCTTCCTCTCTGCCAAAATGACCATAGCAAGCAGTCTTCTTATAGATTGGCCTGCGAAGTTTTAAATGGTTAATTATTCCTTTTGGACTCATATCAAAATTATCAATAAGAAGTTTCTTAATTTTATCTTTTGATATCTTGCCTTTATTGAATGTGTTTAACATAACTGAAACTGGTTCCGGCACTCCAATTGCGTATGCCAGTTGAATCTCGCATTCGGATGTTAAACCGGCTGCTACTATATTCTTCGCAAGATAGCGGGCAAAATACGATGCGGAGCGATCAACTTTTGTGCAATCCTTACCGGAAAAACAGCCTCCGCCATGACTGCCCACACCGCCGTATGTATCAACTATGATCTTTCTTCCTGTAAGGCCAGTATCTCCATGCGGCCCGCCTATCTCAAATCTGCCTGTTGGATTTATGAAAATCTTGGTTTTGCTATCCATTAAATTAGAAGGAATAACAGGTTTTATTACATGTTCTTTTATATCATCCTTTAAAATGTTCATATCAATATCGCCGTCATGCTGCGCTGATATTACTACTGCTTCTATGCGGCATGGTTTCCCATCTGCATATTCAGCTGTTACCTGCGACTTCCCGTCAGGTCTTAAGTAATCTAATGCTTTTTCTTTCCTTATCTTAGCCAGTCTTCTGCAAAGTTTATGAGCAAGCATGATTGGCAAGGGCATGAGTTCCTTTGTCTCCTCAACCGCATAACCAAACATCATTCCCTGGTCTCCTGCGCCGCCCGGATCAACACCAAGAGCAATGTCCGGAGACTGAGATTGTATAGCGGTAAGACCGCCGCATGTTTCGTAATCAAAACCATAAGAAGCATTAGTATAGCCAATCTCTCTAATGGTTTTTCTTACAATCGTCGGGATATCTACATAACATGAAGTTGTGATTTCCCCAGCAACATATGCAATGCCTGTGGTTACAAGCGTCTCACACGCAACTCTTCCATTTGGGTCGTTCTCCATAATAACATCTAAAATACTGTCAGATATTTGGTCTGCCATCTTATCAGGATGTCCTTCAGTTACGGACTCTGATGTAAATAAATACCTGTTATTATTTTTTGTTACCATCTAATTTCTCCTTTTGCTATTCCACCAGTTTTTTCTTTAATATCTCTATCCTCTCAACAGGTGTTGGATCAACTCCATACAATATTGCCAGATAAAAACTCACAAAATCTCCAAGATAAATGAGTGAAAACATTCTGGCTAGCACAGAACTACCCTCTGTCCAGACTTCTGTAATTTCGCTCGGTTTGTCTTTTATGATTGAGCTTGTTATAGCAATACGCTTTGAATTTCTTTCAAAATCGTTTTTATCTCTGAGTATTATAACTGACATACTCTTTGTTAAATTATCCAGCCCTTCCCAGCCAACTATTTCATTATGATCTAGCTCAGGGAAAACATTATTGTATGCCAGAATCTTGCTGTTCTCATTCAACTGTGTTTTCCATCTTAGAGCTACCGGCGCAAGACAGCCGTCTACCGAATAGACCAGAGGAAACTTATTGTATAATGTCTTTGCGAGTTTTTTTGCCAGATTTGAGTCAGAGGATTCATTTCCCCACACAGTTTTAAACCTCTTTAAAATACCCATAGCTTCATTTATATCTTCCGTCTTTGAAGCAGTGAGACCAAGATTTTGCATAACTATTAACACAGGCAGAAACATGTATCCTAGCGCGCTTCTCGGAGGCTGACCACCTGATATTTTTATTAATGGGATCCTGTCAGATTCTGCATTCTCAGCTAGTTTCCCCCCGCTTGTTACACAAACTATTCTGCAGCCGCGCGCTCTTGCGTCGTTGTAAGACGAAAGTGTCTCCTCAGTGTTGCCTGAATAACTTGTAGCAAATACAAGAGTCTTTTTATCCGCAAAATTAGGCAGATGATAATTACGATTAACAAATATTGGAACTTTTATCTCATCTATGAGAAGTTTGGATAAGATATCCCCACCAATTGCTGAACCTCCCATACCTATGACTATAATTTTCTCAATCTGTGAATATTCATGAGAAATATCACAAGACTGGGCGGCAGAAACAGCCTCTTCGCACTGAGAGTCAAAATTCAATATCAAATCAAACATACAGGATGCATCTATTTTCTTTATTGACTCTAAATTATCCAAAACATCCATGAACATTTCCTCCTTTCATAATATTTACCCATATACCTCAATTTCAGCCCTTGAAATAATCTTTTTAATCCTAGATATCAGATACCTGTCTGCTTCCTTACCTGTTGATAATTTAAGAACATGTTTGGCAACTTTTCTTGCATCATTAGTATTTACATGGCGAACAAGTTTTTTAATTTCGGGAATTATTACGGAGGCCATACTGAAACGGAACAATCCCAATCCCAATAAAGCCAATACAGATGCCGGCACTCCCGCCATCTCTCCGCATATACTAACCGGAATATCAGCTTCATTCGCAGCATCCACAATCATTTTAATTAAACGATAAACTGCCGGATGATTAGGCCTATAGAGATAAGAGATTTTTTCGTTAACTCTGTCTACCGCAAAAGAATACTGGATTAAGTCATTAGTTCCTATGCTAAAAAAATCTGCTTCTTTTGCCAGCATATCAGCTATTAATGCCGCAGAAGGTACTTCTATCATAGCGCCAATCTTAATATTCCTGTCATAAGGGAGATTTTTCCTATCCAATTCATTTTTTGCGGTCTCAACGATAACTTTTGCTTCTCTCATTTCTGATAATCCGGATATCATGGGGAACATTATTGACACATTGCCATAATGACTTGCTCTTAGAATAGCCCGTAACTGAGTCTTGAATATATCCGGCTGTTTCAGGCAAAATCTAATAGCCCTCAATCCTAAAAATGAATTCATTTCTTTTGGCGTTCCCAACTTTGATATAAACTTATCCCCTCCCAGATCAAGGGTTCTTATAACGACATTCTGCGGATTAATTTTTTGAGTAACAAATTTGTAAGCGTTAAACTGTTCTTCTTCGCTGGGAATATCATTTCTATTTAAGTAGAGAAATTCCGTTCTATAAAGCCCTATTCCATTTGCGCCATGCGCTATTATTGAGTGAACTTCGTCCTGTGATTCTATATTTGCCGCCAGTTGGATCTTCTGCCCGTCAAGCGTATCTGCGCGCACATTTTTAAGTCTTGAGAGTCTTCTTTCTAATAACTTGATATCTGCCCGCTTCTTCAAGTATTTTTCAAGAATGGATGAAGAAGGATTTACTATTACTGCTCCTTTTACGCCGTCTATGATAATAGTGTCCCCTGTAATCACCTTTTGAGTAATATCCTTCACACCAACAACAGCTGGTATCTCTAATGTTCTCGCCATGATTGCTGTATGCGAAGTCCTTCCTCCCATCTCAGTTGCAAATCCTATAACTTTATTTTTATCCATTTGGGCGGTGTCTGACGGAGAAACATCATGGCTTACGAGCACAACTCTTTCTTTTAAATTAGACAAATCTATATGCTTTCTGGCTAAAAGATTTTTGAGAACGCGTCTGCCAACATCATTTATATCAGCTGCGCGTTCCTTAATGTACTCATCATCAATATCAGAGAAGCTTTTAGTTGCTTTCCCCAAAATCCGTGAAAATACAAACTCCACGTTAAACTGTTTGTCTCTTATTTGTTCTATAGTTTCTTCTATTAATGATGAGTCTTCTAACATTAATAAATGCGCGTCAAAGATAGCAGCGTGTGTTTTTCCCACCTTGTCGATAAATTTTCTCTGAATCTCTATAAGTTCTCTTTTGGTTTTGCTAATCGCCCTTGTAAAGCGGATTATCTCCCTCACTATCTTATCTTTGTTAATTTTATACTTGGGCACAGCAGATATTCTACTATCCAATAATAGAACTTTACCAATTACTATGCCAGGCGATACAGGAATTCCATTTAACAATGTAGTTTACTCCTCACCAAATTTATCCCAAAGTAACTTTTCTAAAGCTATTACAGCCTCTTCAGCATCATTTCCATCTGCTGTTATAGTTATTTCTTGTCCTTTGCCGGCAGCCAGCGTCATTATTCCCATGATGCTTTTACCATTTACTTTTTGCTCTTTTTTTTCTACCAAAATCTCTGATTGAAACTTATTAGCAAGTTGAACAAATAAAGCCGCTGGTCTTGCATGCAGACCAAGTGTATTTTCTATAACAACTGTTTTTTTAATATCAGTCTTTTTTATCATAATTGACTATTCTTATAAATGATTCCACAGACAAACTTGCTCCGCCTACTAAAGCCCCGTCTATGTCAGATTCTTCCATCAAAGCGTTTATATTATCTGGTTTTACACTGCCGCCATATTGTATTCTCGTTTTTTCGCCGGTTTTAGCATCTAACATATCCGATATAATCTTTCTTATGATCTTGTGAACTTTATTCGCATCATTAGGAGTGGCGGTTTTCCCTGTCCCAATAGCCCAAATCGGCTCATACGCAATGGCTACATTACTCATTTGCTCGTTATCTATACCAGCCAAACCCTCTGTAATTTCTGTTTTCACAACATCAATGGTTTGATTGTTTTGGTATTCTGAGAGGGTTTCGCCAACGCACAAAATTGGACGCAACTGGTATTTTAAAGCCAATTTTATCTTAGCATTAACTGATTTATTATCCTCCCTAAAGTATTGCCTCCTTTCAGAATGACCTATTATAACATACCTGCAGCCTATTTCCTTTAACATTAAAGGCGATATTTCTCCTGTGTATGCACCATTCTTCTGCATATACATATTCTGAGCACCCAACTTTATACTGCTTCCTTCCAGCATTTTACTCACTTCACTTAAAGCAACAAACGTAGGGCATATAACCATTTCAACATCCTGCACATCTCTTAATGCTGATTTTAGGTTGTTCGTAAAATCTACTGCCTCGCTTACCGTTTTATTCATTTTCCAATTCCCAGCTATCAATGACTTACGCATATATCTTTTCCTTTCTCAATTAATTCTTTATCCAGCTCTCTTGCTGTAAAAGTACCCATTCTTCTTAATCTGTTGTTTCTCGTAGCAACTTCAATAATCGTTGCAATATTACGACCAGGTCTTACAGGAATAATTATCATTGAAACGTCTATCCCCAATATACCGTGCGTTTTTTCTTCCAGCCCCAATCTTTCATATTCCTTGCTACTGTCCCAGTGTTCAAGCTTTATCACTAATTCTATCCTTTTGCGATTCCTTATACTTCCCACTCCAAAGATAGCGCAAACATCTATAATCCCCAGACCTCTGATCTCCATCTTATGTCTGGTGAGTTCAGACCCGGAACCCATCAGACATTTCTCTGTGACCAATTTAATATTAACAACGTCATCTGCAACCAACCGATGTCCTCTTGTAATCAGATCAAGCGCTGCCTCACTTTTCCCAACACCGCTTTTACCTGTAATTAACACACCGGATCCATGCACATCCAGTAAAACTCCATGTATCGTTGTTTCCATCATTTGTCTCTTAAAGAGTTTTTTTCTTCTGTTGTAATTAGTTTTATTACGTCTTCCGAAGATTTAGTATTTATCAAAACATGCCTGAAAGTCTTATTTTTTAAAAGACGGGCTATTCTGGCCAGCGCTCTTAAATGAGGAGCTGCAGAGCTTGGAGGCGCAATTAAAAGAGCGAATATATACGTCTTTTGCCCGTCAACAGAATCAAAATCAACTCCATTAGAAGAGATACCAATAGCAATGGTTATGCTTTTTACCAAATCAGATTTTCCATGCGGGATAGCCGCTCCATTAGCAATTCCTGTGCTGCCGAGTTTCTCTCTCTCACATAGAATGTTAAACAAATTTTCTCTATTACTATTTTTAATTCCTCCTGATTTCAGGAGAATATCAACCAGTTCATAAAGCACAGCTGTTTTGTCATTGGATTTCAAATCTATACAGACAGCGTCTTTGTTAATAAAATCAGTTAGTCTCATCTTATATCCCTTCTTCCGTTTTTTCTTGCTTGGACGTGTGCGTTACGATTCTATCCTTATATCTTCTGATTTGCTTTTCAACCTTAGAGAGCGCTTTATCAAACGCTGTATGAACATCCGGATGCTCTGCTCTGCCCGGCATTGTTATTCCATTAGTTAACGCATTAATTTCTATAACATGTCTATATTTTTCTTCACTTATAGTAATATGTATGTCAGATACATGAGAGAAGTATTTTGTTAATTTTGAGGTTTTTTGCTGAATATAATCCCTGAGCTTAGGTGTTAATTCCATTTGTTTACTTGTTATACTGACATGCAATTTATCATCCATTTTAAAAGTTTCGCGTTTTTCCATACATTCCTCCATAAAGTTATAACAAGTTTGTGGAGCTGAGGAGACTTGAACTCCTGACCTTCTGACTGCCAGTCAGACGCGCTCCCAACTGCGCCACAGCCCCTTCGTCATGGATTCTAGTTAACTTTCCTGACGATGTCAAGGCAGTATACCATAAATTCTCTTGACAAAAAAGGTTGCTGGTATTATTGATATATAACGAGATGAAAATAAAAGAGCTAGGTAAAAATGATTCTTTTTATTCAGGCATAGATCTAATAAGCGACCCTATACATAATTACATCAAATTTACTTCTCCGACTGAGAAAAACAAAACAGAGATCACAGAACGCGATATTATTGATAATCCGTGGATACAGCGGCTTAGACGCATACACCAGCTTCAAAGCGCTTTCTGGGTTTTTCCTTCAGCTGAACATAGCAGATTTCAGCATTCTATTGGAACAATGCATGTAGCGGGCAGATTTGCTCTGCATCTGTATCCGTCAATAAAAAAAGCCTGTCCGGACTGCCCGTCAAGCAATTACATAGAAGAGTTAATGAGACTTGCAGGCTTGCTTCATGATATAGGACATGGCCCATTCGGGCATTTCTTTGATGATAATTATCTCAAACAATTTAATGCTTCCCATGAGACAATATCAAAGGCAATAATAGAAACAAAGCTGGCTCTATTACTAAAAAAAATTAGAAGAAGCCCGTCCGGATATTTTGCTAAAGGAGAGGTCATCAGCCCTTCGCACATATCCTTTCTTGTTGAAAAGCCTAAAAAAGACAGAACTCGTTCATCTTTTCCAAAGTGGCTTAAATTCTTACTGCCTCTTTTTAGCGGGATATATACTGTAGATAATCTTGACTATGTATTAAGAGATTCATATATAACAGGTTTCTCCAGGTCGCCTATTGATCTTGAACGCATCCTGCATTATACGTTTGTATCTTCTAAAGGACTAACTTTTCATAGTGCTGGAAAAACAGCTTTGCTCAATTTTGTTAATGCCAGATTAAGTCTTTATTCCGCTGTTTATTATCACAGAGCTACAAGGTCAATAGATTTATGTTTAAAGGATATATTCGGGGAAACAATGAAAGTAGTCTTTGAAAATAGAAATCCAATAAAACATCTTAATGATTATTTATATCTTACAGAATGGTCATTGTTTGCGAGTGTAGACAAATGGAAATATAGTTCCAATCAAAGTATTCAACGGCTTGGCAGAGAATGGGAAAAGATTCTTATGAGGCAAAGGCAGTGGAAGATGGTTTATGAGAAGTTTGAAAGATTAAAGAATACAGAAAATTATGCAGATATCTTCTATTCAGATGCTAAAGGATTAGAGGCAAAAGTAAAGGAAAATATTTCTCCTCATAAGATTGATTTTCGCATAGATATCCCTGCGCTTGATCCAAGACCGGATAATCCAATGGCTATGGGAGACAAACAGATCTTCTTATATGAACCTTCGTCAGGAAAGGTTCAGAAAGAAACGTTAAAGGAGTTGCTTGAATTTGTGCCTTCCAGAGTCTATCTTTGCAGGATATACGCTCATAACGACAAACATAAAAAGGAACTGGTTAGAGCGTTTGAAAAAATATTTAGAATAAGAGAAGCTCTGTCTACAAATGTTTAGCAAAGTTAATTTAACTGTCTTATAGTTTTCTTCCATTTCTTCTAATTCCAAAATTTTTAATTTTGTGCTTTTTTTGTTTGGAGAAATATGATATTTTAGATAGAATAAAATAGAGAGGAAAAATGGAAAAGCATTATCAGTTACCTATCTTGACTGAAAAAGATGAAGACGGCTTTTATGTTGTAGAGTGTCCTGTATTTAGCGGCTGTTATACTCAGGGCAAAACTATGGACGAGGCTTTAGAAAACATCCGAGAAGTGATTGACTTGTGTCTTGAAGAAAAAGAAAACAAAGAGACGCTTGAAAACTTTCACCCACAAGAGTTAATCTTCTCCACTCTATCCTATGCCTAAACTACCAATAGTATCCGCAAAAGAAGCTATAAGAACATTTGAGAGATTGGGTTATCAAATTGTTCGCCAAAAAGGTAGTCATATTAGAATGCATCATAAAACAGACAAGAGCAAACGCCACTTGACTATTCCTAATCATAAAACGATAGGTAAAGGTTTATTGCGTAAACTATTAAGAGATGCGGAATTAACTGTTGAAGATTTTTCAAAATTACTCTAATCGCTCTCTATTATTTTACCGGCAATGTGCGGAGGAACGCTGTCATATCTTTCAAACTGCATAGACTCTGCTGCTCGTCCCTGTGACAGCGACCTTAGCTGTGTAGCGTAACCGAAAAGCTCCATAAGCGGAATCTCTGACTTTATTAACTGTGTCTTAGCCTTTTTTTCTATCAGGATTATCCTGCCCCTTCTTGATGTTATATTAGATGTGATCGGACCAAAATATTCTTCAGGAGTAGATATATCCACTGTCATAATCGGCTCAACAAGTCTTGGCCCCGCCTTCATAAATGCGCTCTTGAATGCATAGTATCCAGCTACCTTAAAAGCCATTTCGGAAGAGTCAACCTCGTGAAAGTTCCCATCAAACAATCTTACTTTCACATCAATTACAGGATACCCTGCGTAAATTCCTGATTCCATTGCTTCAATACAGCCCTTTTCAACAGCGGGAATAAATTCTCTGGGAATAGCTCCCTGCTTGATATTATTAATAAATTCAAACCCCTCGCCTTTCTTTGCAGGAATTAGTTCTATGTGCACTTCCGCAAATTGTCCTCTTCCACCGGTTTGCTTCTGATGTTTATACTTTTCTTCCTGCATATTGGTTATTGTTTCCTTAAAGGCAACCTTAGGCTTGCCTACATTCGCAGATACATTAAACTCCCTCTTTAATCTATCTACCAGAATTTCAAGATGCAGCTCACCCATACCGGAAAGAATAGTTTGGGATGTCTCTTCATTAAAAAAGAAATTAAATGTTGGATCCTCATGAGATAATTTTCTTATTGAATTCGAAAGTTTCTCCTGCTCAATCTTGTTCTTTGCTTCAATTGCTACTGAAATTACAGGTGTTGGGAATTCTATGTTCTCAAGGAAAAGATTGGAATTTTGTTTGCATATTGTATCGCCAGTAGTAATGTTCATAGGTCCGATTATCGCTCCTATATCTCCTGCGTTGAGACTATCCACAGCCTCTTTTTTATTAGCGTGCATCTTTACAATACGTGACACTCTTTCTTTCTTTGATGACCCTGCCTTGAAAACATATTCGCCTTTCTTTATTGAACCTGAATATATTCTGCAATAAACAAGTTTTCCAATATGAGGGTCAACGGCAATCTTAAAAGCAAGCCCCAGTAAATCCTTTTTTTCTCCAAAACCGAACAAGCTCTTTTCTCCCGAATCACTATCTATAACCTCAACGGGCGGCGCATCTTCGGGACTTGGCAAGTAGTCTACAACAGCTTCCATAAGCATCCTGACTCCCTTGTTCTTGAAAGCTGCGCCGCATAATACAGGAAATATCTTAGACTTTATAGTTGCCTTACTGAGAGATTTTTTAATTTCGTCTATTGTAATGGGCTGATTTTCAATATATTTATTCATGAGATTGTCATCTATATCAGCAAGCTTTTCTATCAGCTCATTTCTGTATTTCTTCGTTATCTTTATATAGTCTTCAGGGATTTCTCGTTCTTTCGGCTCTTCTATAGTGTCTTCCGAATTGAAGAAAAATGCCTTTTCTTCCACAATATCTATAATGCCCTGAAAATTGTCCTCTTTTCCAATTGGCAGCTGAATTGGAATATAATTGACCCCGAGTTTATTATCTATCATTTTAAGCACAGCAAAAAAATCCGCTCCAATTCTATCCATCTTGTTAATAAAGACAATCTTGGGAATCTTATATTTTTCCGATTGTCTCCATACGGTTTCAGTTTGCGGCTCCACACCGCCGACTGCGCAGAATATTGCTACTGCGCCATCTAAAACTCTCAGACTTCTTTCTACCTCCGCAGTGAAATCTACATGTCCCGGAGTGTCAATGATATTAATGTTATGATTACGCCAGATACATGTTGTAGCTGCAGATGTAATTGTTATCCCTCTCTCTCTTTCCTGTTCCATCCAGTCCATTGTAGCAGCCCCGTCATGAACTTCGCCTATGCGATGTATTCTGCCCGCAAAGAACAGCATTCTTTCTGTTGTTGTCGTTTTACCCGCATCAATATGAGCCATAATGCCGATATTTCTTATCTTTTTAACATCTCCAATTTGCATTATTTATTCCTACCAGCTTTTAACTTAATTCCACAATTTTTATGCTCTTCTGCGCTTTGCCAACAACCTATTCACAGCATTAACATAAGCCTTCACACTCGCTTCAATAATGTCTGTACTAGCTCCCCTTCCTGCTACTGTTCTATTACCAACTGCAACCTTTACATGAACCTCGCCTAATGCGTCCTTTCCTCCTGTAACAGCTTGAAGTGAATAGTCAACAAGTTTTGCTTTAAGTTTTGTAATCCTGTCAATAGCTTTATATGCTGCATCTACAGGCCCATCTCCACAGGCTGCTTCCTGGGAAACTGCGTTCCCCTTTTTTAATTTCACAGTAGCAGTTGGTATAGTCTTATTTCCACTTACAGTATTAAAGTATTCAAGAATGTAAGTTTCCGAAGTTGTAGTTATTTCATCCTCAACTATAGCCTCCAGATCTTCATCAAAAACCTCTTGCTTACGATCTGCTACTGTTATAAATCGCTCATAGACCTGAGAGAGTTTTTCTCCTTTGAGTTTATACCCTAACTCTTCCAAACGATGTTTAAGCGCATGTCGTCCGGACCGAGCTGTTAATACAACATCGCTCTGTTGAACACCAACTTCCTCAGGCTTCATAATTTCATAAGTTTTTCTATCCTTAAGAAAACCATCTACATGAATACCGCTGCTGTGAGCAAAGGCATTCTTCCCTATAATAGCTTTATTTGGAGGAACTGATATGCCAAGGAGATGCGACACAAGCCTGGATGTTCTGTAAAGTTCCACTGTCTTTATTCCAGTAGAAAAACCAAAATAGTCTGAGCGGACTTTAAGCGCCATAACTATTTCCTCAAGCGACGCATTACCGGCGCGTTCACCAACCCCGTTAATTGTGCACTCAACTTGTCTTGCCCCAGCCTTCACTCCTGCAAGGCTATTCGCTACAGCCAGACCAAGGTCGTTGTGACAGTGGACACTAATAATAGCCTGACTAATATTCGGGACTTCCTCTCTGATCTTCATGATAAGCGATGCGAATTGTTCCGGCATAGTATATCCGGTTGTATCAGGAATATTAATAATTTTCGCGCCAGCTTCTATAACAGCTTCCACCATTTCCAGTAGAAAACCCGGCTCTGCTCTTCCAGCATCTTCTGCGTAAAATTCCACTTCTCCGGCGAATTTCTTCGCTAATTTGACAGACTGCGCAGCCATTTTCAAAACTTCGGTTCTTGTTTTTCTAAGCTTACTCTCTATATGAATATCTGAAACACCGAGTCCTGTATGAATACGTGATTTAGAAACTCCTTTTAATGCTTTTCCCGCTATCTCTATATCCTCAGAGCGGCATCTAGTGAGTGCGCAAACGATCGGTTGATGAATCTCTTTGCCAATAGCCCGAACAGCTTCAAAATCGCCGGGAGAAGAAGCGGGAAAACCAACTTCCATTACATCCACACCCAAACGCTCCAGTTGTCTGGCTATCTTAAGTTTTTCCTGCGGACCAAGACGAGTGCCAGCTGCCTGTTCCCCATCGCGCAGAGTGGTATCAAATATTAAAATTCTATTTTTCATGAATTTTTTATTTTTTCTTATTAAGCCAGGGCATCATACTTCGTAGTTTTTTGCCTACTACTTCAATCAGATGTTTTTCATCCTTTTTAGCCAATGCGTTAAACACAGGTCTGTTAGCCTGATTCTCCAGAATCCATTCTTTGGCAAATTCTCCTGACTGAACCTCCTTTAATATCTTCTTCATTTCAGCTTTTGTATCTTTGGTTACTATTCTAGGCCCTCTGGAAAGATCTCCATATTCAGCCGTATCACTGATTGAATTCCTCATTCCCCCAATGCCGCCTTCATGCAGCAGATCCGTTATTAATTTCACTTCATGCATACATTCAAAATAAGCCATTTCCGGTTGATATCCTGCTTCAACCAGCACTTCAAAACCTGCCTTTATTAAAGAAGTTAATCCACCACATAGAACTACCTGTTCACCAAAAAGGTCAGTTTCTGTTTCTTCTGCAAAAGTTGTTTCTATCACGCCTGCTTTTGTGCCGCCAATTCCCTTAGCATACGCAAGCCCAAGATCCCTGGCCTTGCCTGTGTATTCCTGAAAAACCGCTATCAAACACGGCACTCCACCGCCATCTTCATACATTCTTCTAACCAAATGTCCAGGTCCCTTTGGCGCTACCATAAAAACATCTATGTTGCTTGGAGGAACTATTTGTCCAAAATGAATATTAAATCCATGTGAGAAAACGAGCGCTTTACCATCCTTCATATATGGAGATATCTCGTTTTTGTATACCTTTGCCTGTACATCATCCTGTGTTAAAATCTGAATAATATCCGCTTTTTTGGCAGCTTCCTGCGCGCTTACAGGTTCAAATCCTGCTTTAACAGCCATTTCCCAGTTTGGACTGCCTTTAAGGTCACTAACAATAACCTTTATTCCACTATCCCTGAGATTTTGCGCCTGAGCATGCCCCTGACTTCCATAACCAATAATAGCTACAGTTTTCCCCTTTAACAGACCTAAATCCGCTTCCTGATCATAATACATCTTTACCATTTCCTAACCTCCTATTTTTTATCCACTCTTGTCATTGCTATTTTGCCGGTTCTGGCGATTTCTGCTATTCCAAATGGTCTTACTAAATCCAAAAATGTATTTAGCTTTTTCTCGTCTCCGTCTATTTCCACTATCAGATGTTTTGGACTCATGCTTACTATTTTACACTGAAAAGTCTCAACGATCTGGGTCAGTTTTGTATATTTTTTTGCGTCATAAGCAAGCTTTATTAGCATGAACTCGCGATCTATTATATTTTCGCCGGTTAAATCCTGAACCTTTATCACATCTATGAGTTTGTTAAGCTGTTTTGTGATTTGCTCGAGAACCTTTTCATCTCCTTCGGTAACAATAACCATTCTGGAGACTGTCGGATCTTCAGCGGTTGCGCCTACAGACAAGCTTATTATATTAAACCCTCTTCCACTGAAAAGACCGCTTATTCTGGCAAGAACACCAAACTTGTTTTCAACCTGACAGGATATTATATGTTTCATTATGCTGTTTACTCCTTTTTTAAACTTTGTGCCTTTGTGCCTGCCAGCATTTATGCTAGCCCTGAGAGCATTTCTGTCAAACTTGCCCCTGCAGGCACCATAGGAAATACATTCTCTTCAGGTGCTACTCTAAAGTCTATAACAAAAGGCTCGTCAGTTTTTATGGCTTCTTTAAGCGCTCCCTCAACATCTTTTTTGCGTGTCACTTTCAGCCCTTTTGCTCCATAAGCTTCAGCTATTTTTACAAAATCAGGGTTATTATCAAGAATCGTATGTGAATACTTCTTATCGTAAAATAACTCCTGCCACTGTCTTACCATTCCAAGACAACTGTTATTTAAAATTGCTACTTTAACGTTTATATTATTTTTAACGGCTGTAGCAAGTTCCTGAATATTCATTTGAAAACTACCGTCTCCGGCTATATCAAAAACAATTTTGTCAGAACATCCTATTTTCGCTCCAATAGCCGCAGGAAGACCAAAACCCATTGTGCCAAGACCACCGGAAGAAATAAATGTTCTCGGTTTTGTATATTTGAAAAATTGAGCCGCCCACATTTGATTCTGCCCAACCTCTGTTGTTATAATTGCCTCTCCGTTCGTAACTTCCTCTATCTTTTCAACAACGTACTGCGGTTTAATACAATCGCCGTCATCTTTATATGCCAGAGGACATTTCTTTTTCCATCCTTCTATCTTGCCATTCCATTGTTTCCTTGTTCTTGTTTCTATGTACTTTATAAGTTCCTCAAGAACTTTTTTAACATCTCCGACTATAGGGATATCAGTCTTAACATTCTTCCCTATAGCAGTAGGATCAATATCTATGTGAACCACAAAGGCGTGCGGAGCAAATTTACTGGTTTTCC
Source organism: bacterium (assembly GCA_030611945.1). Classification (GTDB taxonomy): domain Bacteria; phylum JAHJDO01; class JAHJDO01; order JAHJDO01; family JAHJDO01; genus JAHJDO01. The sequence goes on from JAUWOV010000017.1 coordinate 23,727, forward strand.
CGGTTATCCTATCATCAAACCTTGCTCCGACTGCAATAATAAGGTCTGAGTCCATGATGGCATGATTTGCATATTGAGTACCATGCATACCAAGCATATTTAGAGATAATCTATGATTGTCAGGAAAACCTCCTTTACCCATAAGAGTAACGGTAACAGGAATATCATTCTTTTCAGCAAGTTCCTTCACAAGAATATTCGCGCCCTGAGACGCAATAACTCCCCCGCCAATATACAAAACAGGTTTCTCAGATTTATTAACGGCTTCTGCAGCTTTCTTAATCTGCTTAATATTTCCAACATATGTGGGTCTATAGCTTTTAATATCAGCTTTTTCAGGATATGAGAAATCAGTTTTAGCTACCATTACATCCTTGGGCAAATCTATAAGAACCGGACCAGGTTTACCAGTAGAAGCAATATAAAAAGCCTCTTTAATTGTTTGAGCCAG
>JAUWOV010000074.1 GCA_030611945.1 bacterium
CTTGGCAATTAGCTAAAGATAAGGTGCCGAATCTGGACAAGCGCTTGCTTATGATTCCTCCTATTGACCTTGATACTGCGATTAGATTAGATCAGTCTTTTTCTGCCCAGGGGGGTAATGATGTGTTGACCGTTCCCTAAATTCATAGCCTGTTTAACTATATCAACTCCTACTTTTTTACTCCATGCATTGAGAAGACGATTAGTTATCTGACCTGGTATCTTTTCGCCTATCTTCACACCGTTAATTTTAGAAATGGGTAATATGCACTGACTGGTTGTAGTAAAAAAAGCTTCATCGGCATTGTAAGCATCATACACCTGAATGTTACACTCTGCTGAAGGAATATTTAATTCATCAGCTAATTCCAGCACTGTTTGCCGACTTATCCCGCAGAGTATATTATCGGGTTTTGGAGTCTGCAAAACTCCTCTGCTCACAATAAAGAAATTCCTTGATGTATTCTCAGTGATATTGCCATTTATATCCAGTAACAGACTACAAGCTTTCGGATCAATCTTTTTTGCTTCAAGATCAGCTAATACAAAGTGCATGCGGCTCCGGGTTTTCAATTTTGGGCTCATGCACACAGGAGGTATATTCCTGACAGAAAAAGGAGTAACTGCATGCGCACCCGCCTTGTAGCACCCGGCAATATTCTTAATAATAGAAGAAAGAGGTTTACAGTAAATTATAATTGTTGGCGTGCGAGTAACAGTCGTGGACATCCAGAGATCATCGTTCTCATTTGCGAGTAAATGTTTATTTGCCTTCAGTACTTTATCATGAATATCTTCCATTTCATCTATGCTCTTATTGCAATTTATCTGAGCATACTGCAGTGAACTGTAAAGCCGAACCAGATGTTCCTTTAACTTAAAAGGCTTATGCTTAAAAGTCCTCACTGCTTCACATACACTATCAGCCTTCTGGAATCCCACATCAAAGATAGAAATCTTCGCTTCTTTCTCAGGCACAAATCTTCCATTTAAATAAACCTTACCCTCTTGTCTCAGCACACTCATTCTCCCTGCTTAGGCTGAGTTTTCCAGCGATTATGCAGCCAGAACCACTGGTCAGGATATTGCCTGATATAAGATTCAATGATCTTTGAAAATTTGGCGGTATATTTTTTTATATCGCCATCTGCATTCTCAGAACTATAGGTATATATAGGGTTTCCAATAAGTATTCTGTGATATTTTCCCTCTCTTACAATAAAAGCCGGAACAACCGGCGCTCCTGTTCTTAAAGCAAAAACAGCTATTCCTTTTGCATAAGCTGCAGGTCTTCCGAAAAAATCTACAAATACCATGTCTTTTCTTGTATTTTGATCCATTAATATAGCAACCAGTTCATTATTACTGAGCGCGCGAAATACTTTTCTAACGGGATCATTCTTCTGAATAACCTTCATTCCAACAAGCCTTCTATACCTGTCAATAGTATTCCCTATTCTTTTGTTATCTGAAAGTCTGCCAATTACATTTACAGGATATCCTCCCAGCCCAAAAGCAGCGCCCAGAAGTTCCCAGTTTCCAAAATGCGCGCCAAGCAAAATAGCTCCTTTCCCTTCTTTTAGAATTGGGTCTATTTTACATAGCTCCGATGTATCAACAATTCTTCTTATTCTTGTTCCATTCATTCTCGGAAGCTGCAGAAATTCCAGAAGTGTTTTTCCAAGATTATGATATGTCTTTCTTGCTATCTTTTTCAGCTCAATATTGCTTTTTTGATTCCCAAAAGCGAACTTAAGATTTTTAAAAACCTGTTTTCGTCTGATTTTGAGTATATAGAACGTAAAATCTCCAAGAAGATTGCCTAAAAAAAGCATTAGATTTCTGGGTATATATCTTACACATGCAGCTACCGCTAGTCCCAAAAAATATTGATGAGTATGTCTCATGTTTTTTTATCCATCAATTCTTCATAGAGTTTTTCAGTTTTATATTTCATCTGACTTAAAGAAAAATTTTTGACAGTCTCTTTAGCAACAAGCCCCATTTTTCTAGTCAATTCTTCATTGCCAGCTAATGTCAGCATCCTATCTGCGAGAGCATCATCATCTCTGGAAGGAACAATAAACCCATTTTCTCCATCAATGATAATCTCCTTGTTACCGCCCACATCTGTTGCAACAACCGGCCTGCTGCATGCCATTGACTCTAAAACTACGTTTGAGAATCCTTCTCTAATAGACGAAACTACTGAAAAGTCCGAGAGGTATAGCATGTCTTTTATATCATCTCTTTTGCCTGCAAAGATAATATTGTCCTTTATGTCCAATCTTTCTGAGAGAGATTCTAAACTATCTCTCATTGGACCATCTCCAACTATCAAAAACTTTAGGTTTCTCATTCTGGGGATTATTTTTCTTGCTGCTCTCAATAAGTATTCATATCCCTTTTGCAGATGAAGACGACCTATAGCTGCTATTACTTTATCGCCCTGCAATAAGCCCAATTTAGTTTTTTTCTCAGCTATTACTTCCTGAGAAGTTATGTCCTTCTGCCAAAAATCCAGATCTACTCCATTATAGATAACCTCAAACTTATCAGCTGAGATATTAGCATTTTCCATATAAAAGTTTTTAACTGCTTCTGAGACTGCAATAATCTTGTTTGAATATGCAGAAAGCCATTTGTCTAAGCTTAATTGCCAATTGCTTTTCCATGTATCCACATTATGCTCATTTGCAATTATAACAGGCACGCCTGCTAATTTTGCAGCGATCCTCCCTGTGGTGTTAGGTTTATGACAATGAGTATGTACTATATCAATATTTTCTTTCTTCATGATTGAACATAATCTATAAATGCAGACAGGATCAAACTTGAATCTGCGCGGGATTATTTTGACTGAAATTCCGGATTGTTCCAGGCAATGCCGTAATTCTCCCGACTTGAAGCTGCATACGATAATACGATATCTCTCTTTGTTAAGTTTCGGTAAAAGCGACACCATTCTTTTCTGCACACCACCCACACCCAGATTTGAAATTATACGTAATATTCTAATTTTCATTTCGCCACTTATTACCTAATTTATTACCTATATTAATTAGTTATTACCTAATTTCCGGTTTTGTTCCATTTTGCATTTCTGCCACGACCAAGACATTCAATAATCCCTTGCGCCTGAAGATCCTTGAGCACCCTTCGTATCATATCAATGCCGACACTGGGACATCTCCGCAGTATATCGGCGACACTGAAATCACCGGGGAAACTTTTAACGGCATCTTGAACCATTGCTGTCTTCTCACCCCTTGGTTGAGGCAGCTTTCCCAACCTTTCTTCAAATTCTTTATAAGCACTCTTAAGTATGAAGCAAATAAAATTGATATAATGCCATGGATCTTGTTTGCCTTCATGCCATCCTTCTGAACTCAGCTTTAACGTTTCGTAGTATCTTTCCTTGTTCTGTTCGATAAGACGTTCGAGACTTATATATCTTCCGATTTCAATTTTCAGATGATAGCACTGCAGAAGCATCAGCAATCGGGAGACTCTGCCATTTCCGTCACGGAATGGGTGTATGCACAGAAAATCTAGATTGAATGCCGACAGCGCTATTAGCGGATGGACATTTGTTTTGTTTATGCATTCCTGCCATGAATCAATCAGTTCTTTCATGCAGAAAGAAGTTTTGTCAGCAGGAACCGTTCGAAACCGTATGCTGGACGTGCCATCACGGTGCTTTTCGATGATATCGCTATTTTTTTCTTTGTATTTGCCTGCATCCCATATCTCGCCGCGTGTCAGACGATGCAGCTTTTTGCAGGTATTCTCCGTAAGTGACAACTTTGATCCCATATCATGTATAAGATTGAGCGCTTCTCGATAGCCTCGAATCTCTTCCTCTGACCTGTCGTGAAGAAGCGACTTGCCAAAGATGATGGTGCCAATGCGTTTTTTATCAACCTCAATACCTTCTATGCGATTTGATGACACCGCACTCTCAACAAGAGCATGCTCTTTCAGTGATTTCAGTCTCTGAGGCGACTGCCTTTTATAAAGCGCCTGCCTGCCTTTTGCCTCACTGATGTCGGACAAATACCACGATGTCGTTGCAGGAATTGTATCGAGCCCTGCGATGAACTGCTTTAATGTCATTATGCCGATAATATCACTCCTTTTCATCTAATTCAATAGGGGCACAGCACGCTGTGCCCCTACGAATCAATATGCACCCTTGGCACTCTTTTACTAATCATACAGAATACTTCATTAGGTATTGTGCCTATTTTTTTTGCAATTTCTTCAACGCTTATTTGCCCCTGTCCCTGCTTGCCAATCAAAACAACTTCATCCCCTACGCATACCTCAGAAATTTTACTCACATCTATTATTGACTGATCCATACAAACTCTTCCCACAATAGGAGCTCTTTTGCCTTTTATCAGCACCTCGCCCTTATTTGAAAGCAATCTGCTGTATCCATCTCCATATCCAATTGGTATTGCAGCAAGCCTTGCTTTTGACTTTGTTATATAGGTTCTTCCATAGCTAATTGTAGAGCCTGGTTTTACTTCCTTTATAAAACCGACTCTTGTTTTTAATGTCAAAGCTGGTTCAAGCTTGATGTCTTTTGAGACATAAGGTGACGGATACGCTCCATAGAGCATTAAGCCAGGTCGAACCATATCAAAAAAACTGTCATGAATATTTTTAGAGAGAATGGCTCCACTGTTTGCCATATGCTTTATCGGTATTGAAATCCCGGATGTTTCTAGTTTATCCAGAATATCTTTGAACCGCTTTATTTGAAGCAGACTGAAGTTTTTATCTGCTTCATCAGCGGAAGGGAAATGTGTAAATATGCCCTCTAAGAACAGGTTTTCAAATTTGCCGAGCTCTTTTACAAAATCTACAGCATGTTCAAAGCGCTGGCCTATTCGTCCCATACCTGTATCAACTTTAATATGCACAGTTGCTTTCTCAGGGAACTCTGTCGCTTTTCTATTCAATGCTTCTGCAAAGTCCAGGTCTGCTATAGTTGGACTTATATTATATGAAAGGATATCCCCTATTTCATATTTAAATGAACAGCCAAGTATTAAAATCGGTATACCTATACCCGCTCTGCGCAGGCGGATAGCTTCTTCAATATTGGCAACACCAAGATAATCAACTCCGCTGTTCACTGCGGTTTTTGCTATCTGCGTATCTCCGTGTCCATAAGCATTTGCCTTAACCGCTGCAAGGATCTTTCTGTTTTTGCCGACTGTTTTTTTTACTTGAGCAATATTTTGCTTTATAGCTTTTAAATCAATTTGCGCAACTGTTCGATATTTCATATCTATAAACTAGACCATGGACGATAGACCATAGACCATAGTCTTTTACTGTGGTCCATCGTCTGTGGTCTGTGGTCTATTTTGCTGTCTGTGGTCATTTTTTTATTTCCTTGCAACACCACTGTCCTTGGCCGCCTCTGCAACGGCATTGGAAACAGCTGTTTTTATTCTTTCATCGAATGGATTGACAATTATATAGTCATCACTCAATTTTCTCTTGGGTATTAAGCCTGCTAATGCTTCTGCGGCTGCTATTTTCATTTTTTCATTTATATCTGACGCTCTTACGTCTAACGCGCCTCTGAATATTCCCGGAAAAGCGAGCACATTATTGATTTGATTCGGGAAATCGCTGCGACCTGTCCCAATGATCCTTGCTCCGGCATCCTTGGCATCCTTAGGCATGATCTCGGAAACAGGATTTGACATAGCGAACACAACGGCTTCCTTATTCATATTTTTTATCATTTCCCCTGTTACTAAATCAGGACCTGATACTCCTATGAAAACGTCTGCTCCAAGCATAGCATCTTCCAATTTTCCTGATAGGTTCTCATGATTTGTAACCTTAGAAATCTCCTTCTTTGCAAAATTCATATTGCCTTCTCTATTTTTGTGTATTATGCCAGCTCTATCGCATACAAGAATATTTCTACATCCTGCATTAGTAAGCAGCTTTGAGATGGCGATCCCGGCAGCTCCTGCTCCAAGGACAACAACTTTTATTTTATCTATTTGTTTGCTAACTAATTGTAAGGCGTTAATCAATGCGGCATACACAACAACTGCTGTTCCATGCTGATCATCATGAAATACTGGAATGTCTAACCCTCTTTTAAGTTTTTCTTCTATAAGAAAACATCTTGGGGCTGATATATCTTCAAGATTAATTCCTCCAAACCCCGGCGAAATTAGTTTCACTGTTTTTACTATTTCATCAGTATCTTGTGAATTTATACATACAGGGAAAGCATCTACGCCTCCAAATTGTTTAAAAAGAACAGCTTTCCCTTCCATAACAGGCAAAGATGCATCTGCTCCAATATTACCTAAGCCTAAAACAGCGCTTCCATCAGTAACAATAGCTATTGTGTTCCATTTTGAGGTAAGGTCATAAATCTTCTCCCTGTTTTTAAAAATTTGTCTGCACGGTTCTGCAACTCCAGGAGTATAGGCAATACTTAAGTCATGAATGTTATCCAGTTTAACCTTGCTTTTTATTTCAAGTTTGCCTTTTGATTTTTCATGAGCATCAAGGGATTCTTTACTTAATTTTTCCACGCTTCTCCTTCCATTTAATTTCTGCATCCGATAATCTTACATAATTTGGTTTCAAGTCAAAATGGCTCACTTCTTTGCCTTCTTCTAACATCTTCTCACCTAAGAATGCAATACTTGAAGCATGTGGGATACCAAGATGAGAAGGGCACACAACAGCCAAATCACCCAATTCTTTTTTTAATGTATTGCAATATAGAGTTGTTGCGTTACCAATAAAGACTGTCCTCTTTTTTATTTTCTTAACCAATTCCTCAATCGGAAGAACCATATCATCAGTCAATTTTTCCATATTTACCCTTTGCCCTTTGCCCTTTGCGCTCTCGTAAATCCCTGTATATACCTGCTTTCTTCTTGCATCTGTGATTACACATACTTGTCCAGTGTATAAATTCGTCAAGTCATATGCGATTCCATCTAGTGTAGAAACACCGGCTGTTTGAATGCCAAGCGCAATTGCCATTCCTTTTGCTGCGCTGATACCTATTCTAACTCCGGTAAAAGACCCTGGTCCTATTGAAACAGCAATAGCTCCTATGTCTTTTGGAGTCAGCTCAACATTTGCAAGAACATGTTTTATCATCGGCATAAGACGCTGTGAATGTGTTTTTGTTATATTAGTCGTATATTCTGCAATAAGCTGGGAATTCTCCAGTATACATACACTGCAAACACTGGTAGCGGTTTCAATCCCAAGTATTCTCATAAGATGCGCCTTTTGCTTGTAAAGTTATTCTTCTCTTATCCTTTCCAGTTACTTCTATGTTTACCATTAGATATTCTTCAGGCAGCATCTCCACTGCTTTATCTGCCCATTCTATTATACATACTCCATGTCCATAGATATATTCATCCCAGCCTAAATTGTAAAGCTCGCTTGAATCTTTCAACCTGTACAAGTCAATGTGATAAACGGGAATTCTCCCGTCATACTGATTGATTATTGTGTAAGTCGGACTTGTTATATAATCTTCCTTTACTCCAAGTCCCGCGCATAAGCCATTAGCAATAACAGTCTTGCCTGCTCCTAAGCTCCCAAGCAATGCAGCGACATCACCTTGTTTTAAAAGTTTTCCTATTTTCATGCCAAGACGCACTGTCCCTTCTGGACTGTTTGTGGTAAATACTTTTTTCATGCTTTAAATATTACTCTAATTGGGGTAAAAAGGGAAGAAAGAATTTGTTGCGGCGAAAAAAATTCTGTGATACAGTAAGATATAAATAAGGGGGTGTACACTATGGAGAAAAGACCGAAGATTCCGCCCGAGAGATTTTGGGAAGACGAGAAATGGGCACATCGAAATTATCAGAAATTGGTAAAAGGATATGCTAATATGTGGGTGGCAGTTTTTGACAAGAAGGTTGTATGCGCAAATGAAAATTTAGGTTTGGTTGAAGAAATAATCACTAGAAAGTTTGGCAAAAAAGATGTTCCGCTAATCCATGTTGAGGACGGCGCCCATGTCTATTAGAATTAATCTTCAATATGCCAAGGCATTAAATCTGGAATTAATTGAGAAGGGTATTGAGGTTTGGATAAGGCGACTAACTGCACAGGTACGCTTTAAAACAAAAGATGGCTGGACACGGTCATATGAGGCAATTATTGATACGGGAGCTCCGGTGTCAGTTATCCCTCCATCCATATCGGAAGAAGTCGATAAGAATATACTTGCTGATTACGCCATTTCAGGTATCGTTCCTCATCAGGAAGCAGTATTGCCTGTAAAAGTAGCCGATGTGTGGTGTGCATTTTTGGATGAAGAAAGAATAAGTAAGTCGTTGAAAATTAAAGCATATTTGAGTACAGACCATAGAGTCCCTTTGGTCTTAGGTTTTGAGAATCTATTGTCGAAAGCAATTCTTTATAGTGATTGCAAAGGCAATAAAAGTTTTATCGAGATATAGAACTCTTAACATTTCTGCATTGTAATTTTCACAAAGCAAAGAAACACTTGACAATGTTTTAAAAATGTTTTTATAATGTATTCATGATGAATACAAAGAAGGAAAATACAACCATAAAAGAAGTAGCGGAAGAAGCAAAAACGAGCATATCAACTGTATCTCGTGTTTTTAATAATC
>JAUWOV010000083.1 GCA_030611945.1 bacterium
CATGATGCTTCTTTCTTTATCTCCTTAAATATTCCCGTAGATACTATTAATATTTTCCTGACCCCATCCCGAAAGCTTTCGGGATGGGGTCCCTTGTATCCTCCACCTAGGGGGTAAGGATGTATCTTACCATTTCCATAAGGGTTGCTTTTAGCTATTGACAACTATAGCTGTACTATGATACAATTCTACCCCATGAGATTTTCAATGGGATTTTCGATCGCCTCTCCAATACGGTCTATCCATAGGTGTCTGTTTTCTAGTAAAACCATGTTTATAATATCTGATATACAAAAACAATAAGGAGATTATTTTATGCCGAAAAGAACTGATATTCATAAGATTTTAATTATAGGTTCCGGCCCTATAATTATAGGCCAAGCTTGTGAGTTTGACTATTCAGGCACTCAAGCGTGTAGAGCGCTTAAGGAGGAAGGGTATGAAGTAGTGCTTGTAAACTCCAACCCTGCTACTATTATGACAGATCCTGGTACAGCTGATAAAACATACATAGAGCCGCTTACTGTAGAAAGCCTTGAAGAAATTATCAAGAAGGAAAAGCCGGATGCGCTTCTTCCTAATCTTGGAGGACAGACAGGACTTAATCTTGCATCCAGTCTTCACAGCGCAGGAGTATTGAAAAAATATGGAGTTGAGGTTATTGGTGTTAAAGCAGATGCCATCAAGCGTGGAGAAGACAGGGTTGCATTTAAGAAGACAATGAATAAATTGGGCATATCTCTTCCCAAATCTGAACCGTGTTATTCTGTGAAGGAAGCTGAAAATATAGCAGAGAAGCTTGGTTACCCTGTGGTATTGAGACCTGCATATACTATGGGAGGCACGGGTGGCGGAATAGCATATAATGTGGAAGAACTCAGAACGATCGTAACTCGAGGATTGTCAGTTAGCCTTGTTCATCAAGTTCTCGTTGAAGAGTCTGTGCTTGGATGGGAAGAACTTGAGCTAGAAGTCGTAAGAGATGATAAAAACCAGAAAATCACAGTCTGTTTTATTGAAAATATTGACGCTATGGGCATACACACACAGGAGACAGCTTCTGCTCCGCGCCTATGCTCACAGTTCCAAAAACGCTGCAGAAACGTATGCAGGATATTTCTTATAGGATCGTTGATGCTATTGGTGTTATAGGCGGCACAAATGTTCAGCTTGCGCATAATCTTAAGGATGACAGGTTAGTAGTGATAGAGATCAATCCCAGAACGTCGCGCTCATCTGCTCTTGCCTCTAAAGCGACTGGATTTCCAATAGCCCGTATCTCCACAAAGCTTGCTGTTGGCATTACACTGGATGAGATTCCGTACTGGAAGAAAGGAACTCTTGAGAAATATGAACCCAGTGGAGAGTATGTAGTAATTAAATTTGCGCGCTGGGCTTTTGAAAAGTTTCCGGGAGCCAAGGATATACTTGGAACACAGATGAAGGCTGTAGGCGAAGTAATGAGCATAGGGAAAACATATAAAGAATCCTTCCAAAAAGCCATCCGTTCTCTTGAGATAAGCAGATGCGGTCTTGGCGGAGCTAAGAACTTTAAAACACTTTCCCTTGAAAGATTGAAAGAGAAATTAGCAACACCCTCCAGCGAACGTATTTTTCTGATGTATGAGGCGCTGCGCAAGGGTATGAGTGTAGAAGAACTTTACCAGATGACCTACATCGGACGTTGGTTTATTAAAGAGATGAAGGAACTTGTAGAATTTGAGGAAGAATTAATTAAAAACACATGGGAAAATCTTCCTGAAGGAAAATTGGCAAAAGCAAAGGAGTGGGGATTTTCAGATAAATATCTGGCAGGACTTTTTGAAGTAAAAGAAAAAGAGGTCAGACAAAAAAGAATCGCCATAGGCAAATGTGGATGTTTTGAAGCTGTGCCTGTAAGCGGAGTAAAGAACGCCGCTTATTATTATTCCACTTACAATGGGGAAGATTCGGTTCCTGTATCACCAAAAAAGAAAATAATGATTTTAGGCGGCGGACCTAATAGAATCGGGCAGGGTATTGAATTTGATTATACATGTGTACACGCAGCTTTTGCTTTGCGGGATGAAGGATATGAGTCAATTATGGTTAACTGCAATCCTGAAACCGTATCTACTGATTATGACACTTCAAATAAGCTTTATTTTGAACCTTTAACAGTTGAAGACGTACTCACAATTTACGAAAAGGAGAAGCCTAAAGGTGTTATTGTTCAGTTTGGCGGACAGACCCCTCTGAATATTGCTCAGGAATTAAAGAATAACGGTGTAAAAATTCTTGGGACAACTCCCGAAAGCATACATCTTGCAGAGGATAGAGAACGTTTTAGAGAAAAAATGATCGCTCTTAATATTCCACAGCCGGAGAGCGGCATAGCGCGTTCATTAGACGAAGCCCTTATAACTGCCAAGAAGATAGGATATCCTCTCATGGTGCGTCCGTCTTATGTGTTGGGAGGACGCGGGATGCAAATTATTTATGACGAAGCTATGCTGAGAGATTACGCCATTGAAGCTATTCAGGTTAGTCCGGAGCATCCAATGCTTATTGATAGATTTCTTGAGCAGGCTGTAGAGGCAGAAGTTGATGCTATTTCCGATGGAGAAAATACATTTGTAGCATCTGTTATGGAACATATAGAATTAGCCGGTGTTCATTCAGGAGATTCCGCATGTGTCATTCCATCAAGAACTATTAAAAAAGAGCATTTAAATACTATAGGACAATATACATCAGCAATTGCAAAGGAATTAAATGTCGTAGGTTTAATGAACATTCAATACGCAATATGTGATAATAAGGTTTATATACTGGAGGCTAATCCAAGAGCTTCGCGTACAGTTCCAGTAGTCTCTAAAGTAACAGGTATTCCAATAGCCCATATAGCAACTCAAATAATGCTGGGTAAAAAGATCCATGATTTTCCTGAACTAAAAACTTCCAAGCTTCCTTATGTAGCCGTTAAAGAAGCGGTTTTCCCGTTTAACATGTTTCCGGAAGTGGACCCTTTACTAGGCCCGGAGATGAGAGCGACAGGAGAAGTTATGGGTATTGCTGATACATTCGGACTTGCTTTTTATAAGGCAGCAGAAGCAGCCGGTTCAAAGCTTCCACTTAAAGGTAATGTGCTTTTGACAATAGCTGATAAAGACAAACCTTTTTTGATTCCCATTGCTCAACGAATTAAAAAACTTGGTTTTAGTATTTATGCTACAAAAGGCACAGCTAAATTTCTAAAAGAGAATGGCATACAGAATATAGAAATAAAAAAATTGCATGAAGGAAGACCAAATATAACCGATGCAGTCAAAAACAAAGAAATCAATCTTATTATCAATACACCTGTTGGGCGCAGCGGGAAACATGATGACAGTTATATTCGCAGAACTGCAATACAGCACAGGATTCCATACATTACTTCAATAACAGCTGCAGAAGCCAGTGTTGAGGGGATTGAATCCGTATCCAAAACTAAAAGTTCACCAAAATCTCTTCAGGATTATCTCAAGGAACTTGAACACTCATGCCAACAAGAAACATAAAAAAATGTTATGACGCGATGCTATGGATAAAAAGATAGATAGAATGAGCGTTAGAAATCTGTCTAAAGGACAGGTAATAGTATATAGGAATAAAGTCGAAGTCAAGCTTGATAAGGAGACGGTCTGGCTGAATCTTAATCAGATGACAGATTTATTTAATAGAGATAAATCTGTTATATCACGTCATTTGCGTAACGTCTTTAAAGAGAAAGAGTTAAACAAGAGTTCAGTTGTTGCAAATTTTGCAACAACTGCCGCTGATGGGAAAATATATCAGGTTGAATATTTCAACTTAGATGCGATTATCTCAGTGGGATATCGAGTTAACTCCAAGAGAGGCACCCAATTTCGCGTCTGGGCAACAAATGTGCTTAAGCAACATCTGGTTAGCGGATATACAATCAATGAAAAACGGCTAAAAGCTTCAGAGCATAAATATCGAGAATTACAGAAATCGTTAAGACTTTTAGGCAACGTTATTCAGATTGAGGCAGTTTCAAGTGAAACAAAAGGACTTATTCAGGTGATAACCGAATATTCGCATGCGCTTGATATTTTGGATGATTTTGATCATGAGCGGCTTTCTGTGCCAAAAGGAACAAGACAATCAAAATTTAAGTTTACCTATGAAGAAGCTAGAAAAATCATTGAAGCTATGAAGCGAAAATTTAAAGATTCAACACTTGTTGGACAGGAAAAAGACGAAAGTTTCAAAAGTTCAATTGGGACGATTTGCCAAACATTTGGCGGCGCAGACCTTTATCCAACCGTTGAGGATAAGGCAGCTCATTTATTATATTTTGTTACTAAAAACCACAGTTTTGTGGATGGAAATAAACGCATTGCAGCAGCGCTTTTTATTTGCTTCTTGCAAGGCAATGGGCTTTTGGTCCGAAAGAATGGAGATAAACGGATTGATGATAATACACTTGTAGCCTTAACACTTATGATTGCAGCCAGTAAAGCGTCCGAAAAAGAGACAATGATTAAGGTGATATTGAATTTATTGGGATAGTTTTAAAAATAAAAGGAGCATAGAAAATGGACGGAATATTCGGAGTTGCCCTAAAAAAGGATTGTTCGGAGGTTTTATTTTATGGAACGGATTACCATTCTCATTTAGGAACAGAATACGGAGGGCTGGCAGTATTAGGGAAAAAATTATCCAGAAAGATTCACGCAATCAGCGGAGGACAGTTTAAGAGCAGGTTCTATGAGGATTATAAGAAAATGAAAGGGAAATCCGGCATTGGGGTAATATCCACAATGGAGGAGCAGCCGATATATCTAAATTCAAAATTCGGACACTTATGTATTGTCAGTAACGGCTTAATCACTAATGCGGATTGTTTGACCAATGGTTTGCAAAGACAGGGAATCTCGTTTAGTGAGACAGCTAAAAAAGGAGTGAACAACACTGAATTAGTTGCAAAACTAATAAATCAGGGCAGTAGTTTAGTAGATGGAATAGAAAATTATTTTAAAAGAATCAAGGGTTCCTGTTCCATCCTAATCTTACATAAGGACGGCATCTATATTGCCAGAGATAAACTAGGCTATTCTCCTTTGATCATAGGTAAATCCAAGGAAGGCTGGGCAGTAACTACAGAAACCTCCGCTTTTTTCAATCTGGGATTTAGCATAGAAAAATATGTTAAGCCGGGCGAGATATTGCTTTTAAAGCATACTGGATTTAAAGTTCTTAAAGAAGAGGAGCCGAATCAAAAGACAGATACGTTTTTATGGATCTATACCGGTTTTCCTGCATCTAATTATGAGGGGATAAATACAGAAGAAGTAAGAGAGCGCTGTGGAAAATTTTTAGCAAAAAGAGACAACGTTGAAGCGGATTTAGTAGCAGGAGTTCCGGACTCGGGAACTACGCATGCTATTGGTTATGCAATAGAATCAAGGATGCCTTTTAGACGTCCTCTGGTTAAATACAATCCCGGTTATGGAAGGAGTTATATACCTCCTTCCCAAAGCATAAGAGACCATATTGCCAAAATGAAGCTGATCCCAATTAAAGAGATAATTAAAGGAAATAGAATCATTTTATGTGAAGATTCAATCGTAAGGGGTACTCAGCTTAAAAGCTATACTATCCAGAAGTTATGGGAAAGTGGGGCAAAAGAGATTCATGTCAGGGTTGCGTGTCCGCCTCTGTTGTTTCCTTCCAAATTCGATTATTCTACCAAGAAAAAAGAAGAACTGGTTGCAATACGCACAATAAGAGCTTTAGAAGGCAAGGATATAAAAGATGTGAGTGAATACATTGATTCTAATTCAAAAAAATACAAAAAAATGGTAGATTGCATTGCAAAAGAATTGGACGTTACCACATTAAAATATCAAACCATTGAAGACATGGTAAAAGCAATAGGATTACCCAAAGAAAAACTTTGTCTTTATGTATGGACAGGGAAGGTCTAATGGATAAAAAAATAGGTTTTGATAATGAGAAGTATCTAAAAGAACAGACTAAGGCTATTCTTGAAAGGGTTGAGGGAGCCGATAATAAACTGTATCTTGAGTTTGGCGGAAAACTTGTTTTTGATTTTCATGCTTCAAGGGTTCTGCCTGGATTTGATCCTAATGTGAAGATACGTCTCTTGCAGCAACTAAAGGACAAGGCAGATATCTTGCTCTGTATTTATGCAGGTGATATTGAAAGAAAAAAAGTAAGAGCAGACTTCGGAATTACATACGATGCTGCAGTGCTTAAACTAATCGACGATTTAAGGGATTGGGATATTGGCATACTGGCAGTTGTAATAACACGTTTTGAAGATCAGCCGGCAACCAGAATATTTAGGAACAAATTGAAGCGCAGAAACATAAAGGTTTATACTCATACATTCACAAAAGGATACCCTACAGACGTGGATTTAATTGTAAGTGATGAAGGTTATGGAGCAAACGAGTATATTGAGACCAAGAAACCTCTTGTTGTAGTTACCGGACCAGGGCCAGGCAGCGGGAAGCTAGCCACATGTCTTTCTCAATTATATCATGATTATAAAAGAGGAATGAAAAATGAATATGCAAAATTTGAAACATTTCCTATATGGAATCTGCCTCTTAAACATCCGGTAAACGTGGCTTATGAAGCAGCAACAGCGGATTTAGGGGATTTTAATATGATAGATCCATTTCATCTTGAAATATATAACAAAGTAGCTGTGAATTATAACAGGGATGTAGAGGTATTTCCTGTACTTAAGAGGATATTGGAGAAGATAACAGGATCTGAGTCAATATATAAGTCACCTACTGATATGGGTGTAAACAGAGCCGGGTTTGGAATCATAGATGACGAAATAGTAAAACACGCTGCAAAGCAAGAGGTAATAAGAAGATATTTTAGATGTGCCTGCGAATATGTAATGGGTCTTGTGGATAAGGAAACCGTGCAAAGGGTGGAGCTCATTATGGAGGAGCTTAATCTTAAG
>JAUWOV010000020.1 GCA_030611945.1 bacterium
TTGGCACTGCATTGCTTGGTTATAAAGCTGGAGACATTATTAAGTGGAAGGTGCCAGCAGGATTGACGAAGTTGAAAGTTGAAGATATCTTATATCAGCCAGAGGCTGCTGGAGATTATCACTTATAGATAATTAAGTATAGTGAATGTTGGGATTTTATTTCTCATTATTTTATACTGTCTCATGATTTAATGTTAGTTGCGCTGCGCAGTCCTCAGTTATAACATAAGTTACAAATCTATGCAGTTGAAGCGCGCTTGCCGGACAAATTGATGCAATAGGCCCCTCAAGCGCTGCTTTAACAGCGTCAGCTTTGTTTGCGCCATTTGCCAAAAGCACTACTTTTTTTGCCTTCATTGTAGTTCCAATCCCCATTGTTATTGCCTGTGTTGGAACATCTTCTTTTTTCTCGAAGAACCGCGCGTTAGCTGATATTGTCTCATCAGTCAGGGTCTTTATTCTTGTCAAAGACCCAAGGGAAGAACCCGGTTCATTGAATCCAATATGTCCGTTGCCCCCAATTCCAAGAACCTGATAGTCAATACCTCCTATTTCATCTATCATTTTTTCGTATTCCTGACAGGATGCATCAATATCCTCTGCCATGCCGTTTGGAACATGGGTGTTTTCCTTTAATATATTGACGTGGTCAAACAGATTCTCATCCATGAAGTATCTGTAACTCTGGTCGTGAGCCGGCTCAAGTCCTACATATTCGTCAAGATTAAATGTTGTTACAGTAGAAAAATCCATTTCTCCGGCTTTATTTCTTCTTATGAAGTCTTTGTAGAGCGACAGAGGAGTGCTGCCCGTTGCAAGACCCATTACAAAACTGGTTTTTTTCTTCATTTCCTCTGCGATCAAATCAGCTGCCTTCTTTCCCATCTCTTCTGTGTCTTTTACGACTATGATTCTCATTTTTCTGTCTCCTTTTCTAGTTTATGTCCCACCTGATTAAATAAATTTTGCAACTTGATTTAATTGTGTATAATATACAAAAACTTGTTTCAAGTAAAGTATATTGGGCGCGTAACATGAAACTTGCTGGATATGAGGTCATTAGAAAGATTGCTTCCGGTGGTATGAGCGATGTGTTTCAGGCAAAGCGGCTCTATGATAATAAACCGGTTGCGGTGAAACTAATGCGCGACAGCATATCAAAAAACAAAGAAGCTGTGAAAAGATTTTACGCAGAAGCTGAGCTTGTGATGGGATTGAATCATCCTAATATTGTCAAGGTTTTTTCTGTGCAAAAGGATGGAAATACTCCTTTCATAACAATGGAGTATATAGAGGGAAAAACATTAAGGGAGCTTCTTAATAAAAAACGTTTACTTGATAATCAGACCATTGTAAATATTAGCCTGGATATAACAAAAGGACTGGAATATATTCACTCTAAGGGAATTATTCATAAAGATATAAAACCCAAGAATATTCTTATTACAGATACCACAGCCAAAATAAGTGATTTTGGAATTGCTTCCTGTGGGCCCACTGCATATTCTCATAGACAGGGAGCTCCCAGCTATATGTCTCCGGAACAAGTCAAGGGAAGAGATATTGACCACAGGACTGATATATACAGCCTTGGAATTACAATGTATGAAATGGCAGCCTGTCAGGTGCCCTTCAAGGGATCAGGAGATAGGGAGATACTGACAAAGCATCTAAGTTTTAAGCCCAGACCCATAAAACAGATCAATAACAAAATACATCCAAATATTGAAAGCGCCATTATGAAAATGCTTGAAAAATTACCTGCAAATAGATATCAGACTGCAAGCATGCTGCGGCTTGACTTATTTGAAATCAATATGGAACTCTCCTAGCAGATTACATTTTATTTTTATCTAACAAATGGGATTTCCCACTTGACAAATTTTCCTATAATGTTATATATTTATACTGGAGGTGAAAAATATGAGAACATATGAGGTAGATGAAGAAATCGCTAAAGAAAAATTCACATCAATAGGATATACCACTTTGGATTCCAAAAACAGAGTGACCCTGGGAAATAGGATTATGGAAAAAGCGCCATTAGGTCACATGGAGGTTGATGCCTTTGGAATTCTTATAGGAAGTGAAGGAGATATTCTGTTAAGACCAATGGCAAACGTTCCCAGCAGAGAACTATGGATATATCAAAACCCAAATGTCTTAAAAAGCATCCAAAAGGGGTTACAAGATGCCCAAGAAGGGAAAATTACTGAGGTAAGAGATGTTAAAGAATTTCTTAAAAAGTTGTGAAATTCACACTGGGATTCACTAACGCCACAAAAGAACAGTTAAAAAACTTAAAAGATGATCTTGGCTTAAAAAAGCAAAAAAAGGCCGTAGCAAAGACGTTAGAATTGCTAGAACAAAACCCAAGGCATCCAAGTTTACAAACTCATCCTTATTATTCACTTAATGGCCCTAACGGCGAAAAAGTTTTTGAGGCATATGCAGAGCAACATACACCAGCTGCCTATAGAATCTTTTTCTATTACAGTTCTACTTCTAAGGGCAAAATTGTAATTTTAACGATAACTTCGCATCCTTAATCATAAGTTTATTTTCTGAGACTGGATGGCAGAATATTCAAAGACTCTTTGTACTTAGCGACTGTTCTGCGAGCAATATCTATACCTAAAGTGTTAAGTTTATCTGCAATTTTCTGATCACTGATTGGTTTATTGTGGTCTTCGTTCTCAATAAGATGACGTATTTTTGCCTTTATGTATGTTGATGATGCAGAATTAGGCACTCCGCCGCTAAAGAAATATTTGAGAGACAAAAGCCCGTGAGGAGTTTGAATATACTTATTTGAAATTGCTCTGCTTATAGTAGACTGATGCATTTCAAGCGCATCTGCCACTTCCTTTAATATCAGGGGCTTTAAATGAGATAATCCTTTTTCTAAAAATTCCTTTTGGTATTTGATAATATATTTTGTTACTCTGGATATCGTTGTCTGTCTTTGTTTAATGCTTTTCAGAAACCATATTGCTGATTTAAATCTCTCAAACAGGAATCTCTTAGCTTTTTCTTCCCCACAGGATTTCATTAGCTTTTTGTATAACGGATTTATTCTGAGCATCGGTAATTCTTCATTATTAATTGCAATTGTATATTCGTCCCCCTCAGTCATCTTTTTAAGAGTAACGTCAGGCGTAATATATTTTGTCTGAACAGGGTTATACTGTCTTCCTGGTTTTGGCTCAAGAGAGCATATAAATTTAGATTCTTTAATTACTTCATCTTCAGAAATCTTAAGCGCCTTGGCAATATTCTTATAATTTTTTTTGCCTATATCTTTTAAGTAATGCTTAACCATTTTCTGATTATAAGCATTTTCCTTGCCCATGGATCTTATCTGAATAAGCAAACATTCATCAATTGTTCTTGCTCCAACTCCAGCAGGGTCAAATTGCTGTATTATCTCTAAAATCTTCTCAATGCTCTTTGATGATATGTTTGCAATAGATGCCAGCTCATTCACTGAACTTTGGAGATAACCATCGTTATTTATTTCATTAATAATTATCTCTCCGATTCTATAATCATCATCTGATAATTTAACAAGATGCAGCTGCTTAAACAGATGATCTCTCAAGCTTAAACTATAGGTGATTAAGGTTTCCGCATAGTCCCTTTTCTCCTGCTTTCCTCTTATGTCTTCCTTCTCATGCTCCTGTCTATAATATTCCTGCCAATCTCGCTCAAGTTTGGCGAATTGCTCCGGTTCTTCTTTTATATGTGCGTCAAGGCTTTCTTCAATGCTATCTTCTGTATTAACAGTATCTGTTTCTTTCTTTAGCTCAAGCATGGGATTTTCTACCAGTTCCTGTTCTATTGTTTCTTTTAATTCCAGAAGAGGCATTTGCAGCATATGCATAGACTGCTGCATCTCTGGAGTCATTACTAGCTTTTGCGTTTGTTTTAAAGATAATTCCTGTTTTAACATAGGCTCCGTAGGCTTCGCACTAATAGCCATTAGCTGATAGCTGTTAGCTACCAGTGGGCTTTAGCCCCTATGTTACTACGGGGCTGGAAGAGTGTAAAGATAAAACTAGTTCGTGGGAATTATTGGCTTTTATATTTATAAAGGAATGATATAATATTTTTTGTATTATTAAGATGCCGAAGTGGTGAAATTGGCAGACACGCATGGTTCAGGACCATGTGGAGGCAACTCCTTGGGGGTTCAAATCCCCCCTTCGGCACTTTTGTTTTTTAACTCCACGTAATTTATCTATGTCATAGATTTGACAGACTTAAAAAAGTGCCATAGAATGCTTTAAATTGACTTAAATCTGCTGAGGTTATAATGAATATAGAGCAAACAGTAAAAAAGATTATTAATGATGTCAGAGCCAATGGTGATAAGGCGCTTTTAAGCTACACTAAAAAGTTTGACGGTGTTTCTATGACAAAGACCCAATTAAAGGTTTCAAAACAGGAAATAAAAGACTCAAGGTCTGTTCTGAGAGACGATATTTTCAAAGCAGTGAAAGAAGCAAAACGCAATATAGAGAACTTCCACAAAAAACAGATTCATGGAAGAAAAACCTGGTATCGCGGTAGCACAAAGACTGTTTTGCTGGGGGAAAGATATACTCCTATTGAAAGTGTAGGTGTATATATTCCCGGGGGCACTGCGCCTCTTGTATCTTCTGTGTTGATGACTGTTATTCCTGCAAGGTTAGCTGGAGTTAAAAGGATTGTTGCAGTTACGCCGCCACAAAAGAATAAGCAAATCAATAAATACATATTAGCTGTGCTTGATTTTTTAAGGGTAAGAGAAGTATATAGAATCGGAGGAGCGCAAGCAATTGCTGCGCTTGCTGTTGGAACAAAGACAATCTCAAAAGTAGATAAGATTGTTGGGCCTGGGAATATATACGTGTCAGTTGCTAAGAAACTGGTTTATGGAGCAGTTGATATTGATATGATTGCGGGACCAAGTGAAATAGTAATTATTGCAGATAAGGATGCAAATCCCAAATATATTACAGCAGACCTTATTTCTCAGGCTGAGCATGGAGAAAATGGAAAGTTTATCTTAATCACAACATCAAAACTTGTTGCAGAAAAAGTCAATGCTTTGATAAAAAAACAAGTTGCCTTATTTCCTGGAAAAAAAGCTATTGAGAAATCGCTGGATAAAGGTAAAAAGATATTAATTGTAAAAACCTTGGATAATGCAGTATCAATAGTAAATCAAATAGCTCCTGAGCATCTGGAACTTCATGTTTCAAAGCCGCAGAGACTGGCAAAGAAGATAAAGAATACAGGAGCGATCTTTCTTGGAGAATACAGCCCTGTAGCAGTAGGGGATTACATTGCAGGGCCAAATCATGTCTTGCCAACCGGGGGCATGGCAAGGGTTTTCTCTCCATTGAGTATTGATGATTTTTTGAAAAAATCTTCTGTTATCTGTTACAGTAGAAAGGGGCTCAAGAATGTTAAGAAGTCATTGAGTTTGCTGGCAGATTTAGAGGGAATGGACGCACACAAAAAATCTTTGTTAATAAGATTGGAACATGAATCGTGAAAACAAATTTTGACTTAATACTTAGGAAGAACATAAAAAAATTAAAATCTTATTCAACTGAGAAAGTTGATTGTAAGGCCAAGCTTGATGCTAATGAAAATCCCTTTGATTTCCCCATGGAATTAAAAGAGATTATATTAAAGGATTTACTTAAACACTTATTTAATAGATATCCGGATCCTGATTCCTCTGAAATAAAAGGACTGCTTTCAAAGGAAATAAATATAAATAAGGATAGAATTGCAGTAGGAAATGGTTCTGATGAGCTGATTCAATCATTGACGCTGGCTTTTGGCACCAGAGGCTCATTGTCTTTTTATCCATCATTTTCAATGTATGGGATAATATCAACAGTATGTAACACGAATCCTAAAGTTATAAGTCTTGATAAGAACTTTGACATAGATATGAACATAACATTATCATATATCAAGAAGAATCAGCCTAGCCTTATTTTTATCGGATATCCTAATAATCCAACAAGCAACAGCTTTTCCGAAGATAAAATAACAAGTATTATAGAAAGTTCATCAGGACTCGTTGTAATGGATGAAGCTTATTCGGAATTTTCAAAAAAGACATTTCTGCCATTGATTAATAAGTATGATAATCTGGTTGTATTAAGAACGTTTTCTAAAGCATACGGTCTTGCAGGTTGCCGTATAGGTTATATGATAGCTTCAGAAAAGATAGTGGAACAGGTTAACAAAGTAAAGCTACCATTTAATTTGAATTCCATCTCACAGCGTATAGGAATTATAGCCTTAAAGCACAAGAGAAAATGCAATAAAGCCATTAAAATTATTATCTCTGAAAGAACCAGACTCTTGAAAGAGATAAAAAAAAGCAGTATGCTCTATACGTTTCCAACAGAGGCAAACTTTATTCTATTCAGGACAAAGATTTCATCCAAAACTGTGTTTAATAAGCTTCTTAGTAACGGTATTCTTATACGCGATGTGGCTGATAATAAATTGCTTAAGAATTGTCTGAGAGTCACTGTTGGAAAGCCGTCTGAGAATGACGCATTTCTTCGTGTTATAGAAAAAATGAAGCTTCTGTTTGTGTAGATTTTTTTGATGAGATAATTCACTCTATTGACAAAAACTCTTTAATATATAGAATTGCGTTATAAATAATAAGGAGATTGTACACATGGAAAGACATAAGTCAGCTCTTAAGAGAGTAAGAACTAATAAAAAAAGATACAAAAAAAATAGAGCAACAAAGGCAACTATTAAAGCTGCTGTAAAGAATACTGATCAGCTTATAAATAAAAAAGCAAGCGCAGCAGACCTGCAAAAATCCATAAGTAAATCCGTTTCTTTGATAGACAAAGCTGCAACAAAGGGGATTATTAAGAAGAATACCGCTCGCAGAAAAAAATCCCTGATAATGCGAAAAGTGAATGAACATAACAAAGAAGAATCTTCATCCAAGAAAAGCAAAGAAATAGAGAAAACCGGTTCTACCAAAAATTAACAACTTCACTTACAATATTTCTTGCCAGATTTTCAATAGCCTCATCTGCCGCTGCTTTCTCCGACATTCCTAATCTGCCGGAAGTATAATAAGCAGTACTGCCGTCAATAGTCTGAGTCCAGATAATTTCATCTTTCTTAAGATTTCTAAATACAACTTCTGCAGTTACCACCATTCTATATTGTTCTACGTCATTATTTTTATCATATCCAAGCGGCTCCGTCTTGTATCTTATTACTTTCCCTTCAAGTATGGTGTCTGCTTCTTCATGCTTTACAAGTCTCAGATTTCCATCCAGAATAAGTTCATTTATGACAGCATCTGTTGCTGTTACATGAACATTATGCTCATAGGTATCATTCTTAAACATTGGCACATATATAAAGCTTATTCCAACGCTTTTCACTGTGCTGGTAGTATATCCACATCCTGCCAAGACAATAGGAATTAAAAATACAATTAAAATTTTGGTTATCTTCCCACTCATTTTCGCCTCCTTTGGTTTGTTTGCTTTTTTAAGAATCACGTCTTAGCTAATACATAGGCAATAAAGAATAAAAAAAAGCTCACGAGAATCAGACATACGCCTATTCCCACTCGCAGTTTAAGTACAGTCTCATCTACTGAGAAAATACGATTTAAAAAAGCAGATAAGCTTAAAAGAACAAAGGGCAGAAAGAGCAAAAGAATGGAAAAAACTAAGCATAAAATCCCTATTTCTATCAAAATTATGTTCATTTTTTATTTTGAATCTTAAGAACCCACTCTTTTACCAAGGAGACATCTTTTGCGTCTGGAGAAAATTTTATATACTGTTGATAATGATGGACCGCCTTTTTATTATTTCTCAGATGATCATCATAAAGAACTCCCAGGTTATAATGTACAGCTGAGTTATTTGGGTCAAAAGAGAGGACTTTCATATACTCTTTTTCTGCCTCTTTATAACGGTCTGTTTTCTGATAAACCAAAGCTAATTTGTAACGCATAGCTATGGATTCTTTCCGCAGCTGACGTTCATCTCTCTTTTTTTCTCCCTCAGCTATCTGTTTTAAAAGCATTGCTTGCTCCGATTTCTTTTGGGAACTAGAAACTTCTCCCTGTACTTTAGCAAGTTTTTTATTAAGTTCATGGATAGTCTCCATATACTCTTTCTTCTGGTTATCTAAAAGGGTCTGTAAGTCTTTCTTCTCCTGTTGCTGTCCTAATGTTTTTTGTTCCCACTTATCTTCAGAGATTTCCGTACGAGTTTCTAGCTGTTGTATCCGTTCTTCCAAATCTTTTTTTTCTTCAACTGCTTTAATCACTTTCTTTCCAAGTCTATCTTTATGTTTTCTTAATCCTTTTGCCTCTCCCTCCAACCGGTTTTTTTCTTTATTCAGTCTTCTCTGTTTCGCCTTTAAAACTGCATGGTCTTTATCCAAGTCTTCATTTGTTTTCTCTAACTTCCTATTCTTTTTCTCTAAGATAAGAATGGTTTTTTCTTTTTCCTTTGATTGAGTTTCCACAGATTCAATGTAAGTTTCCAGCCATTTTGATCTCTGTTGACTTCTTTCTACTTCTTCTTTTAATTCCTTCGTCGCTGTCGCTCCCTCTTGTTTCTGGTCTGAGAAAGCTACACCAATTGGCTTCAGGCCTATAAGTAAAAATACAACCATCAAACCCACTACTCTTTTCTTCATAACTCTATCTCCTATGTTTTTACATTTCATCTACTCATTTTCTCCTTCAGTTTCTTAGGTCTCAGCCCAAACTCTTTCTTCAATTTTTTAGAAGTTTCTTCAAGGCTGCTTCTTTCTCCTTCAGTAAGCTTGGGAGTATCCATTATTGTTGGTGTAATGAAGATGAGCAATTCCATTTTTTCAGTTACTTTTTTCTCTCTCCTGAAAAGCCATCCCAAAATCGGAATATCGCCAATAAGAGGAACTTTATAGTGTATTACGGTTTCCTTATTCTTTATAAGTCCGCCAATTACAATCGTCTCCCCGCTATTGACAGTTATATTCGTATCAAGCTCCCTTGTTGTGATTCGGTTCACTGTTAAAAAGCTGCCTGTAACCTCATCCCCAAGTTCAGTTACTGCAGGATGAATTGACATATTAACCCTGCCGTCTTCCCATATTATAGGAACAACCTTTAATGTTATGCCAATCGGTTCATAATGGGCAAGCGATTCACTTGTGACCGCTCCTGTTTCAGGTGAAACATCGGTTGTCAGTATTGGGTATTTCTCTCCCACAAGAATTGTAGCTTCATGCCCGTTAATAACCAGTATTTTAGGATTTGAGAGGATATTTGCCTTGCCTTTCTCTTCCAATGCGTTAATAGCTGCTTCAAAACTTGGAGCTTTTAGGCGTTTGTACGTAGCTGTAAGCCCTGTAAAACCTGCTGAAGGGGCTGTTACAGTTCCCCCTACTGTCGCTGCGCTTAATTCCTGTCTGCCTTTGCACCCAATAAGAATGTCTCCCAGCGCGTCCCCTGCCTTGTTAAGAGTTGTCCAGTCAATCCCTATATCCCTTGTCAGGTCATGGCTTACCTCTACAATTAAGGTTTGAATAAGAACCTGTTTTGGAGGATTATCAAGTTCTTCAACAAGTTGTCTTATCTTCGTGAGATACTCAGGAAAATCTCTCACTATGAGTATCCTTGAAAATTCTTCCTTTTTGTTCTCAGTTCTCGGGACAACTCCCATAGTCGCTTCGCCGCCTATTCCTCCTACCGGCCAGCCGCTGCGTATGGTGCTGTAATAAACAGTTGTGCTTCCTTTTGATGAGAGCAAACTTTTAACAACCTTTTCAATCTCTTCTGCGTTTACATATTTCAGATAAAAAATCTCAGTAGTTGTTCCGAGAACCGCTTCGTCTTCTGCCTCTTTCAAAGATTTCAATCTTTCCAAACTGCCTACTTCAATAATATTGCCTCTCTTCAAGTATCCAAAATCTTCCGTCCCCAAAATAACCCTGAGAGCATTCTCTAATCTTACCTGATCAAGATGAACAGTTACTTCGCCCTTTACCTCATCACTTACAATGATATTAAGATTATGCTGCTCTGCCAGAACCCGAAGGATATCTCTAATCTCAGTATTGTCAAAATCCAAGCTGATTAAGAGCTCTTCCTCTGAATACAATATTCCATTCCCTATCCATAGAGGAAACAGAAAAAGCATAATTAATAACAGAACAAAAAATTTGCGAATTGCCTTATCCATTTTTCTCAACCTATTTATTCCTGTGTAAGTATAAGTTCCTTTCCGTCCTTTGTCAAAACAACTCTATTTTTCTGAATACTGATAACTTTATATTCTCCAACCGCATCCCCTTCTTTTACTATTTTATCCCCAATCAGCGCCATAGGAGTCTTCCCTTTCCACGCTATGCCTTTAAGAGCAAGAGAAGCAATATGATGTCCTTTCATCTGTCCTTCTTTTCCTTCTGAAATTTCAGATGAAGGAAAGAATGGGTCTCTTCCATATTGTTCAGAAGCTTTTTCTTTTTGAAGAGAAATAATTTTCTTCAGTTCAGGAGCAACTTTGGATGACAGGATAACCGCTTTCTGCTTTTCTTTCTTTTGTTTTTCAACAGAAACTGTACTCTTTCCTTCTTTTGCGGGAGATGCCTTCTTTTTTGCTTTTCCTACTTGATTAATAACAACAAATACCAAAACACCCACTAGAACGACAGTCATTATTAACTCTTTAGCAGTTTTACTCATTTTCCCGATTCATTTGTAGATAGAAAATAACTGCTCATTATCAGACGAACCATAAGATAAGGAGCTATTTTCTCGTCCTTTTCAATTTTTAGGTCCTGCACCTTAAATAAGAGAGGTAATTTACTAACGCTCTCCAAATAGTTAGCTAAGGCAAGATAAGTAAAACAAGCAACAATTTCAATATCCATTCTGCCTATTTCCTCTTCCTCTGTTTTTTCTTTTATATTCGGCGTTAGAGAGATTAATTTTACGTCCAATTTATTAAGCTCTCTACTCAATTGGTCAACAATCTCAGGAACATTCACTGTATCCGGCAGTTTTTTATTAAGAGAAGAAAAGCTGCTTTTAGCTTCCTCTATTTTTTTATGTATTACAGGCAAGGTTGTTACTTCCTTCCGAGCTTTTTCCAATTTGGTTTGAACAGACTCTAAATCCTTCCTCAGTCCATTCAACTCTTTGTTCCTTGGTAAAAAACCAAAAAAGAAAAATAGAATTAAAGCAATTAATATTACTCCTAAAACTATGAAACTTTTTTCCTGAGGTCCAATCTTCATCTTTTGCCTTTTTACTTTTTAATATACTATTTTACAATTCAGTTCAAAATCTGCTTTTCCAGTTTCCATATTCTTTAGAAAAGATAACATCTCCACCTGAGAGAAAAACGGAGAAGTTCTAAGCTGTATCATAAATTCTGCCAAAGGGAACTTTTCAATGGAAGCAGAAGAAACAATGCTTCCCTTCATAAACAATTTCATTGCTTCCTTAGAAGAAGTATCCAGCGACATAGAGCTTAATACTATACCTTCAGGAATAAGTCTGGATATTTCTTTCAAAACTCCTTCCCAAATGGGCTGCTTTCCCGCTTTAAGAAAAACATTCTTCATCATATCCACTTTCTTTTGCCAATTCTGCAGTTCGTCCAATGCGCTTAATTTCTCCTCAACAGGAGCTAAATATGATTTGCTGTTCTTAATCAATTCGTGTTGCTGTTTTATTTTTGCTGAGATCAATCCATAAAGAGAAAATAAAGCAAGAGCAAATAAAATAATCCCTATGGTAATACCTGTTTTTATACTGGAAAGTTTATAGGTAAGCTTAAGTTGTGGAGGGAGAAGATTAATCTCTTTTTCCTTATCCAAAGCTGCTCCAAGAGCAAAAATTAGATCTGGTCCGATCTTCTCCAGATTTTCTTTCTGTTCAGGAGGCAATTCCAGAGAAAGATTTTTCAAGAGATTAAAGTGAATTATTTCTGGGTTTAAGCTTTTACTTAAGAATTCATCTAACCCCTTAAGATTAGAGCCGCCGCCGCATAAGTATATTTTATTCACTTTAGCATTGGTCTCTCTCTCATAAAAACTAAAGGCTCTATTTGCTTCTCTTAAAAATCGTTCAGAGAAAGGCCTCATCATAGCGGAAATTTGAGAGGAAGGAATATCTCCTTCAATCTCCTTTTTATCTTCTTCTCCAATTATTCCATACTCTTTCTTTATGGCTTCTGCCTGTGTCCAGGATAATGTCTTTTTCCCTTCCTTTGTAATTATAGGTCTTAGTAAAGCTTTTGTTATATCATCCCCTCCCATATATACTTCTCTTGTGAGTTGAAACTCGTTCCCTTTAAAAAAATTCATGCTAGTAACTCTGGCCCCAACATTCATGAAGACTGCCACTTCCTTTTCATCCACTATTTTAGTAATTTTCAGCAGGTTCTGGAGAAGATATCCAACTATATTAAAACTAACAGGAATAAGTTTTGCCTTTTGCAAGGTATCAACTTTTTCTTCTACTATTTCTTTAGGGCTGACTACTCCTATAATCCTACAGTCATTACTTCCAGGTAAGACAGTAGAACTAAAATCATGGAAACTGGTTTTTAAATCAAAACTAGTTTCTTTCTTTAACCTCATTATAACCGCCCCTTCTAAATCTTTGCCGGAAAGGGCGGATGGCAAGGTGAATGAAGAAACATTAATCTGCTGGGGACCGCTAACGAAAAAATTTACATTCTTACCTTCAAATTTACCATCTTTCAACATAGCTAGCAGGGTTTGAATGATAAAACGCGAGACTTCTTCCTTATTCGCTCTTATTTCATTAGGAATTTCTTTATAGGCTGCTCCTGTAAGGCGAGATCCTTTGAACTGAGCGATTTTTATACTGGAAAAACCTATATCTAAACCTAAAAAGAGAGGTTTCAAAGTAAATCTCGTTAGAGATTTATTCCGTAACTCTTTATAAATCTTCGTGCCGCGTTGAACTAAAATCTCTAATGGAGTCACAATCCTAATCCTCTATAGAGAATGAATGCGCCTGCTAAAAATAAGATTATTCCAACTATTCTACGATAAATAAAAGCCCTTTCGTCTGAGAAAAGAAGGCGGTTGCCTAAATTGTTTGTTTTTTGAAGCATACCTGGAAAAAACACAAAAAGCAGTCCTAAGAGAAAAAATGCTACTCCCCACACAATACATACTATCATATCGCTAACTATACTTAAAACTTTCAGGAAAATCAAGCACTAACCCGATTACGTCCGGCTTTCTTTGCGCGGTAGAGCGCCTTGTCTGCGGCTTTAACTACCTGATGCGGACTCGTATGGCGGGCATTTCGTTCCGCTACCCCAATGCTGATGGTAGTAGAGACTTTCTTCTGAGGGCTTTTAATGGCTTTTGAGTTTTGCGATTTGGCGCGGGAGCGACTGCGGATGCGGACAACAAAGTTAGATAATTCAATCTCTTTTCTTAGCTGCTCCAGGCGCGGTATGACTTCATCCATAAATTTACCCGGGAAAATTATTGTGAATTCTTCGCCTCCATAGCGAAATGTTTTACCGCCTCCACTCACTCTGGACAGCTTTGAGGCAACCATGTGCAATACCTGATCCCCCACATCATGTCCATACCTGTCATTAAGCTTCTTAAAATAGTCAATATCAAGCATTGAAACTGTGTAGCAATCCTCAAGTTTGAGAAGCGCCTCGTCTAGAGCCCGCCGCATTGGGAGACCTGTTAATTTATCTTGAAAAGCCATACTGTGAGATGTTTCAATTACTGAGACAATCAGAATAAGACTAGCTGTAGCAAAGTACATTGTGGAATGGTATTCAACCCAGCCATTGTTTAAGGCAAAAAATGCCGACATCAATGCCCAGAAAAATCCGCTTTCAATAGCATCCCGACGCATAATAAAGCGAATAACAATAATGATGAATCCTGCTCCAAAAGCGAACAGAGCCGGCTGGGACATAGATATGCGGCTGAAGAGACCGGTATCAATAATTGAATATTCAAGATAATTACAAATGTCAAAATAATGGTAACGACAGATGTGAACTACAATTGACGCCTGCAGGAGAATCAGACTCATACGCCATAGACCGCGTATAGTTACAATTCCACGCTCCCTTATCAAAGAGAATACAGCAAGATTCAGCGGCAGCAGAATTGCTGCAGCGTTATAAACAATTCGTCCCAGCCCCATGGACATCTCGCTGCCGGAAGCTAAGTGAAACAGCGAGCTATCAGCTAAAGCCAGAACAAGTATAGGGAAAATCAGTCTGCTTCTATTGAAACGCCAGCCAATCAATATCCCCGTACCCAAAACTACATACGAATAGACATGAACAATCGCAGGCAGTGATTCAGCCAGCACGTCCAGGTGTACAAAGACCACTGCTATCAGGAACAGAAGACCGCCCGGCATGAAAAATGATAAGAGCGCTTTTGCAATCACAGATTTATGTAATATAACCTATAAGAGTATTCCAACTGGCTTGGTCCATAGAGACAAACTCAAAGGCAGCTTGATATTTATCGCTTCCTATTGGATCCAAGCGGATTACTTTCCCTTTTGCTTTTACTGTCTCTTTTCCAGAAGGAATAAAAAGATTTAATTGAAAAACATCTCCTTTTTTTATTTCATTCCCCGAGAAAGCAGAAAGAAGAGTTCCATTCTCACTTATGTCCACGCTCCATTTACTCTTTTCTTCTCCGCTTTCCCACCAGCACCTTACTGGAATCGTTGTTTTATATCTGGAATATTTTCTCCTTTTCTCCCATCCAAATTTAGCCTCTTTTACAGAAAAACTTATAAGAGGCAGAGGAGTTTCACTATAACGCGTTACAGAAGTATCAATTATTGGAAGTCCTTTTTCTGTATCAAAATGGGACATTAGGGATATTCTCAACTTTGTGCCGGTAGTAATTAAAGAAGAAATCTCTTCTTCGTAAGGTCCTTCTACTTTTCCAAGATTTGAAGTTATATCCTTTATCTTTGAGAGAAGCACATAGCGTTTTCCTCCGCTATGAATAAATATTCTCACCTTTTCTCCTGGTTTTAAGAAGCTTATCTCTCCGGGAAACATAACACCTCTCGCTTTGCTTGAGCAAAGCACAAAATCCGAAATCCGAATATCAAAATCCTAAACCTGCGTTTCATTTATGAAACCTTTAATAACTCACCTAAAACTTGCTTTGTATACTTAACATTCACTTTTTCTGCAACAGCCTTTGTGTGAAAGTGCTTATCTCCAGTAACAAAATAATCTGGGTTCACCACTATAACTGCTGCCAGAATTTTCAAATCTTTTTTATGTTTGATCAATTTTTTAGCTTCTGGAATATTCTTAAGATATTCTTTGTATTCAATTATTCTATTAAAATCCTGTAAAGAATGTTCTAATTCTAAAAGAGCAATTTTTTCATTCTCAATTCTTAAGGAGTCAAACTTGCGGATAGCAACTTGTTTGACTTCAGAAATTACAGTATCTGACGTAATTAAATCTATGTCTACTAAGGAAAGTAATTTTGCCTCATTTCCATAAAAAAAGGTTCCAGAGATTATTACATTAGTATCTACAAAAACTTTTTTCCTCATCCTCTTATTTTTCTTGCTTCTTTCAACATCTCGTTTTCAGTAATTCCTAAACCCTTAACTAAACTGCGTAGATACTCTCGACTTTCCTCAGCGAATACCTTTTTTAATCCTTTAACTACCACCTGAGATTCGTTGGGATACAGTTTTAATCTTACACGTTCTTTTATCTCCGAATATAAATCTCCAGGAACTCTAGCCTCTAAGGTTTTCATATTACAAATCCTCCATTTTTCACTTTTTTTATTATACTTAAAATTCTTATAAAATCAAACACATACCCTCAAGATCCGAAACACTTTCAGTATTAAGTAAAAAACATCACACACTATAAACTTAATCCTTAGAGCGAAGCGTCTTAATCCTTAATCCTGATTTGATTTGTGCCTTTTTCACTTACTTCGCTTCTTTCCATGTATAGTTAAAGACAACTGCTCCGGGAAGGGCGTTCTCATCCCGGCGGTTGCGTCTGAATACCAAAGTATCTTTAGTAACTCTGACATTAGATATAGGACTGGTGGTGTTTATCTTGATGCCGTGCTTGGCGGTTAGGTTTCCGATAATATTTAAATTGGTATAATCCTCTTCCTCCAATCTAAAGAAACGATTGGAATGAATGCATGCGTAGATATCAGGCGGAGCTAGTGGAGGTTTGATATAAATTTGCTTTCTGAAAGTGTGTCCTTCAGTAGTGGTCACTTTAAGATTATACCACCAGTCTTCTGTTGAAGCAGAAGCAGGTAAAGCGAAACGGCATCGGATAGAGTTTGTGCCGTCGGGTTCACCTGTCCGAGGAAGATTGGGAGGATTAAAAGTGGTATAATTATTGACTTCAATTTGGTTGAAACCGGCAGTAGAAGGGTTATCAGCATACACTTCCAGATATACTGTGTCTCCATTAGAGAATGCAACTGTTTTAGAAGATTCTAGAAAAGTATTGTCTTCATAAGTCCAGATACTATGTTCTGGGGCAGAAGTACCCACAATCATCAATGCGCCAGAACGATCTCGCAAGTTCCCACTGCGCTCTATCTCCACGTAGAAATAGCACCATTCATTATCAAAATCAATAGGTATATTGAAAGTTCTATAATATTCTCTTCTACCTCCACCAACATCCCTCTTAAACATCGGAACACGATTGAATATGGTAGCATTGTAAGTTCCTGCAGTGATATAGCCATTCCATCTCCATGCTTGGCCACCACCTCTCGATCGTATATAAGAGATAGTACACTGTTCCCTGTTATCAAACTCTATTTTTTCTGAGAGACTATCTACGCCCCCGTCTTTTATGTGTAATTCTCTTTCTCCTTCCGTATAAGGAGGCTCAACAATCAGATCTTCATATTTATATTTAGTGTCATAAAAAGAAACTAATGCCAATTTAGTTCTATTTCCACGGGCTGGTTCAATAGCTCCGGTAATCGTAATATCCCCTCCTCCGGAGATGATAGTCCCTGTTCCAACTCTCCCGGGATTTCCCGGGCGATGGTATTTTACATTTCCAATCGTTACCTTCCCTTCCACAAAGATAAGGGCTGGACTGTTTGCGCTGCCTAATTTCACTAAATCGGTAAAGGTAGCGTCTCCGGGATGATAGTTTCCCTGAGCAATTGCCCTTTCCCGATAGTAGTCTCTTGTCTCATCGTCCAGATATGGAGGACAAATTGGGTCAACATAATCCTCCTTTCCTCTTCTCCATGGAGTCCCGGTCCAGTTTTCTGTAGTGCTTTCTCCGGAAGAATAAACCCGTCCGTCAACCACCCAGCCGCTTCCATCCTTAAAGAGAATATCATTATTAGAATGAACATGGGCATTACCGTCGTTATCCCGTCTCGTAGAAAGATTATATTTACTTGCATCAAAGAGAAGGGTAATTACATCTGTCAATTGGGTTGCTGTTAAGTTAGTGGAAGTTCCTGAATCGTATATTGCTTTATAGATATCCCCGCCTGTAGCCACCTCTGTCATGTCAGTTGGATTATTATCAATTACGGTAATAGTGGTGGCAGTATTGCCAATAATGGTAAAGAGCTTCTCCTGACTGGTATTTGGATTCAGGTCCCTGCCTTTTAAGATATCCTCTGTCCAATCGGCGCTGTTATCGGTTAATACTGTTGCGGTAAGACTGCTTGATGTTCCCTGCGCGTAAACAGCGTAAGGGTCCCCTGTCGCGGCAACAGTAGTCATATCACCTGCTATAGTGAGGGTGTTTGCGGTATTCGCTGTAATAGTGAAATCCGTTGCCTGTCCTGTATTAGGATTGAGGCTTAAATTTACTAACTCACTAACCGGCCAGGACGGACTACTAGTGTTATCGGTGTAGATAGCGTAGGTATAGACAGGATGCGCTCCTTCCTCAATGCCATAGCTTCCCCTAAGTTCTACCACACGCATTGCGCGGAAATTATTTTTTTGCGGAACATAGCCTCTGGAGATTATAATCTTTTCATCCTCCACCTCATCGTCATAGACCTCTAATGTGTAGGTTCCAGAACCAAGCTGTTTCTCAGCAGTTTCGGATGTTACCCAGTATGGATCCTGAGTAGTGAGATACCAGACAGCATACTGCCTTCCTGCTTCAGCGATTTGCAGAGCCTGCTGAGACTGTAAAAAATTGACCTTGCCGGCGCTTTGCGTGGAAAAAAGCGGACATATCACAAGCCCCAGAAGAGAGAAAAGAATCAGAACAAAAACAGCCATAACTGCTGCTATACCCCGATTATTGAGAGCGGTCAGGAAATTTTCCTTTTTCCTTTTTTTCATAGGTTCCTCGGATAGACCTGAGACTGCAACGCTATCTCTTCATCTCCATTTTTAAGAGTAAGGTTTATCTGGATTCTTTTGATATCGCTCATAGTTCCAACGGGCGTGCTCAGGAGATTATTGTCTTTATCCCTGTATTGAAACTGCAGGGTAGTCAAATCAGAGGATACTAAAACATCACTATTGCGTTTGATTGTGTTACTATCCAGCCAAAATTTTATCCTCTCCAGATAAGCATCCTCAAAATCTATTTCCTGAGCGTCAGCAGTATAAATACTTTCTGCATCTTCAATCTGCCTGATCTCTCTTGACATCCTTCCCATAGCTAACTCCCCATCAGATAAAATAACCTCTCTTACAGTTACGAAGCTGTATACCTTCATCACTTCTAACATTAACATCGCAGTAATGCCCGATATTATGCCTGTTATCACGATTACCATGATAAGTTCAATTATTGTAAAAGCTTTGGAATTAGGAATTAGTATTTTTGATTTTTGCACTTTTCAGTATCCTTGCATCACTGTAACCAATTCTATATCTCCTATCTGACTGTGGCTAATCGTTACAATAATCTTCTTGAAATCGGTATATTCATTGTTAGCAATTGGAGGATCCGGGTTTTGATGATTATCTAGGTCATCTGCGTTTACGTAATAAACCTCTACGGAACTGCTGTAATTTGGATAGCCGCTAATAGTGGACTCTGTCCAATCCTTAAAGTCATCAACGTCGTCAAAGGTGTTTTTATTTACTGCCACTTCACCTGCATCAATTCCTAAATTCTGTTTTAACGTCCACGGAGGACCACTACCAGCCACCTGAACTTCATCGTAATATTTACTCTCTATCTCTTCAATTAAATCCTGACCTAAAAGAGCAGCTGTGGGGACAAACTGTCCTTCAGCGCTCTTGCTGACCACATTACTATACATAACAAGAAGAGGCAGCATAGCTATAGAAAGAACTACTATTACTATAATTATCTCTATTAAGGTCATGCCTCGCTTGTTAGCAATCATTTGACCATTTCCATCCTTCCAGTATTAGGAGTTATCCGTATAGAAATTTGCTTACCGCTGCATTTTAGCACTACCTCGCCGGTTGCTACTAACGGCGTATCTGATGCGTCAGAAGGCGTACCAAAGCAATCAAATCTTACTTCATTTCCGCCTGTGAAGTTAGCTGAATACAGATCAACTCCTTTAAAATGTTCATCATCATAATCCACAATTAAAGAAGCGCCGGGGCGATGAGGATTTTCTACAGGCGTATCTGCGCCGTCCCGATATACTGTGTATCTCTCTTGAGCGGGTTCAAATAAAATTCCGTGTGTCTGGTGTCTGGACATTGCCAGCTTTTGGGCGTATTTCATATCAGAAACTAGTTTTCGCCCTGCTCCGTCAAGCTTAAACGAATGGATTCCTCCAATTTTTGGTATTAGAACTACCGCTAAAATAGAAATAACCAAAATCACCATGATTAACTCAATTACGGTAAAACCCACGCAGCCGCTGGCTGCAATTTTTAATTTTAAATTTTTAATTACTTTTTCTTTGTGCCTATGTGCCTTTGCCACTTTGTGCCTTTCTCCATTTTAGATATTATCTTCCCGCCTTTCTAATTTTTCAAGCAGTTTCTGCGCCGATTCTTTATTCAACTTCAAGTCTTTGTAAAGTATACCCAGCTTAAAACTGACCCTGTCCTGAGAGGGATTGAGTTCCCTTGCCTTTTCAAGATAGTTTACAGCCTTAATTTTATCGTTCGCGGAGCCGCTTCTGTATATATCGGCCAACATCTCATAATTAATCGCTTCATATGGGTTTGACTTAATAGCTTTATGAAATGCCGATTTAGCTCTTTCTATGTCTTTCAGCTTAAAATAAGTTTTCCCTAAGTTAGTCCACACAATAGAATTCAAAGGACTTGACCTGCTTGCTTTTTTGAAACTTTCTAAAGCTGTGAGAAAATCACCCTTTTTGGACTGCAACTGTCCTTTCTCATTATAAATCTGTCCCTGATAAGGAAGGCTGCTAATCCAGATAGACAAAAGAAATAAAGTTATAAGACTCGGATAAAGAAACTTCTTGCTTGCAGCAGAAATCGTGAGATTTTTTACCCCTAAAGAGCTTTCTTTGCCAACGAAAGCAAAATACAGATAAAAAACTACCATTAGCGCGGGAATATATATATTGAATTCCAAAAAACTATGTAGAAAGAAACAGACTGAGCCCATTGCTATACCAATAAATACAGGTTCTTTTTCTCTTTTTTTGGAAATAATATTAAAGAGAATATAAAGATAAAAGAAAATCAGATAGATAAAAGCTCCCAGTCCTAAGAGCCCTGTTTCGGAAAGAAGCTGGAGGTAATCGTTGTGAGCAAAATGGTGAGTGCTCGTTTTGAAGCAGGGATGTTTATACTTGGGATAAATTTGATAGAAAGTTTGGATTCCTGTTCCGAAAGGGAAATTTTCCTTAATAATTTCTGAGCTCGTCTGCCAGTATTTGAAACGCGCCTGAACACTTGAGACTTTATAAGGGGACAGAAGGCTTTTTGTTCTACCGGTAAGCTCAGAGTTCCTAAATGTTTGATCATAAGTAAAAAGCAGCCCTAAAGAGATTACTAAAACCAGTAAAGAAATGATGAGCCATTTCCATTTTAGGTATTTAATAACCAGAGGAATAAAAATTAAGAGACTTAAGAGAAAAACTAACCAGCTGCTGCGAGCGCCTGTCAGTAAAAGAACCAGAAAATTGAATCCTCCTAACCAAAAGAAAAATTTCCTTTCCTTGCCCAGACTTATAGCCAAAGGTAAAGTGAGAAGAAGATAACAGGCAAAATTGTTGTGATAGGCAAATACAGAATCAACCGCAGGAACTCTCTTTAAAAAATACTCTGCCAGTCCGTATATACTCAAAATAGTAACCCAGATAACCAAAATTTTAAAGATTGAAAGAAATCTGGAAGCAGAAAGAGTATTCAGCGCTACTAAAAAGATAAGAAGATAAGAGAAGATTCTCATAATCTCAGTGAGACTGGAATAAGGATAAATGGAGTAAAAAAAGGACGAACCAATAATGAATAATAAGAGCAATAGCGGAACATAAAAAGGAGTAATAACAAAGGAAATCTTACTGTTTCTGACTCCTTCTAAAATAGAGAAGAAGAAAAGAGTTAAGGAGAGAAGCAATGTTAGGGTAAGTATCTTTAAATCAAAGAACCCATAATCAAATGGGGTAATTATGATTATAAGGATTAAAACATATTGTATAATTCTTTCCATAATTCTATTTATATTGTTCAATCGTAAATAGAAACTGCTATATTATAGATTCTTTAAACTGTTAATATGTTTTTCCAGTTATAATTTATAATCCCATCTCTAACTGTAAAGTTGTCATCTGAACAGGATATTAGCGCCGCTGATTTAACTTTTGCGCCTAAACCATTTGCTGTCTTTTTCAGGGACATTATATGTTTTGAGGTAATTGTCATTGAACTTTTTATTTCAAATAAATGTAGTTTCCCACCTATTTCAATAACTAAATCTACTTCTAATCCGTCTCTTGAACGTATATAATACATAGAAGGTTTTTTGCCAAAATGCAAAAATCTTTTTAAGAAATCACAAACAACCATTGTCTCAAACAGATTTCCAAAACTTGGTCCTTTTACTAATGCGTCAGCATTGTTAAATCCCAATATATAGGAACATAACGCTATATCGGCAAAATAGAGCTTAGGACTTTTTACTATGCGCTTGCCTATGTTTCTATAATAGGGATAAAGAAGATATACTTGATGTCCTGTTTCTAAAAGAGAAAGCCATCTTTTTGCTGTCGGCACGCTAATCCCGATGTCACGCGCTATTTCAGATAAATTAAGAATCTGGCCTGTTCTAATTGCGCAAGCTATTAAAAATCTTTCAAACTGGCTAATGTCTCCTATATTAGCTAGATTTCTTATGTCTCTTTCTAAATATGTAGTAATATAAGAACTGCACCAAAGTCCTCTGTCTACTTTCTTATTACTGGCAATCTCCGGGAAAAATCCGCGCAGCAATACTTCATTTAGAGAGACTGGCTCAACATATTTGTTATTTGGATTTAAGTTTTCAGTCCATGTGGAGATATCCTGCGCATTTTTAGCATTATTAACTCTTTCGGAAACAGAAAAGGGCAAAAGAAAAAGAACTGCTGCTCTGCCTGCCAGAGATTGGGTAACATTGTGCATAAGAACGAAGTTTTGAGAGCCGGTAAATAGCCACTGTCCAGGCTTTCTATCTTCATCTATCTTTGTTTTTATGTACGACAGCAATTCGGGTACGTATTGTATTTCATCTATAACTAAAGGAGGTTTATACTGACTTATGAAAGCGTTTGGATCTTCTCTGGCTCTAACTCTTACGTCAGGATTCTCTAAATTCACAAAGGTATGAGTTTTAGAAAAAAGCATTTTGAAGAGTGTTGTCTTGCCTGATTGACGGGGACCCGTAAGGACTACTGCTGGAAATGTCTCAATTGCTTTTAGTATAGTTCGTTCCAATACACGCTGTTTTAATTTCATAGTATTATTTTATACGGAATATTTAATATTGCAAGTTAAATATTCCGCGAGCATGGAAATGGTAAGATACATCCTTACCCCCTAGGTGGAGGATACAAGGGACCCCATCCCGAAAGCTTTCGGGATGGGGTCAGGAAAATATTAATAGTATCTACGGGAATATTTAAGGAGATAAAGAAAGAAGCATCATGTT
>JAUWOV010000088.1 GCA_030611945.1 bacterium
GACAAAAATCTTTCAGATTCTTTTGTAAAAGCTCAGGAATTCTGGCACCGCTAATGACTGTTCCCATAATACACACCTCCTTGTTACAATACGTTAACAAATGGTAACAATTGTGTCAAGAAATACTTTTGGAAGCACAAAATCCTGAAGAAATCACGTTTACATCAAAACGAACTATTGAACTGTCTTTTTTATTTCTTCCTCAAAAAACTCTTTCACTCTTTCCCATTTTACATCTTTTAACATCCTTGGCATTTCGTCAGGCTCAGCATCATTAAAAAATACTAAACTTTTTTGGATATGTATATGATTAGAAGCTAATCTTTTATATTTTTTATCGTAAAAATCCAACAGATCAGTTAATTGATAACCGGATTTGCATATAAAATATAAGTCAATGAAATCTCTTTTCGCACCTCGAGCGGCTACAGCATCTATTTTCATTGCGGCAATATCACGAATATCAGCTATACTTACCGACAAATATTTTAACGCAGGAAAAATCAATGGGTATTTATAAACAAAAAGACTAAAATTTATCCCTTCAAATTTACCCAAAACGGTTCCTTTGCTTGTCTGTTCTTCATCAAATGAACCTAATTTTGATAGTGCGGCAGAAATTTCTTTGGGCATAAACTCTTTAGTTGTGAAAAAATCAAAATCCACAGAAATACGGTGACCTAATTGAAGAGCTGCTGCTGTGCCGCCTGCTAGATAAGCCTCTTGTAAAATACCTGAACGACCTAATAAGGCCAGAACGTCCTTGGCTCCTTTGACGAATGTTTCTTCAAACATAACACATCCTTTCTTGGTATATCCAAAACCAAAGCCCAGAAATTAGCAGTTTTTAAAGAATATCCACGAAAATTAGATAACGCATCTTTTATATCTCTTTTTTTAAAATTCTTCCACATCCAATCAACAGCGTCTTCATCCCCATATTCCAGAAGGCGCTTTAGAACATATATCTTACGATTTTTAAGATCAATCTTATCAAAATCAATATCCCAAAAATATTTTTTTAGAAATACAGGCTTGTTTTTTGCTGCGATTTCCATACTCTAACATCCTGACTTGCTTTATTATTGCCGCCTCTTTGATTTTAAATTATATCATAGCCCCGCATAAAAACCTATACGAAACCCAATATCTCTTTCGCAACCTCTCTATCATCAAAAGGGACCACTGTGTCCTTTAATACCTGATAGGTTTCATGCCCTTTACCCAGAATCATTACCATGTCGTTCTCTTTAGCAAGCTCTATTGCTATCTTAATAGCGTTTTTTCTGTTCGGTATAATTTCAAAGACAGAACTGCTGGTGTCTTTAATGCCCTGAATAATCTCTTCAATAATCTTCATGGGATCTTCAGTTCTTGGATTATCAGAGGTAATAATAGTATAGTCACTCAGTTCTGAAGATATCTTTCCCATTTGAGGGCGTTTTAGCCTGTCTCTGTCTCCTCCGCATCCAAAAACTGTTATTATTCTGTTGGGTTTTAACGCTTTTGCAGCACTGAGAACTTGTTTCATGCCGTCAGGAGTATGAGCGTAGTCAATAATAACGTCAAAACCAGTATTTGTGGTTATTTTTTCGAATCTGCCTGAAACTGATTTTAAGCTTTCCAGTCCGGATTTAATTTCATCAAGAGACAGACCAAAAGCTAATGCAGTGCTTGCGCCTGCAAGCGCATTATAGATGTTGTATTTACCTGCAAGATTGATTTTTACCTCTATGCTTTTATCCGGAGAAACATGAAGTCTAAAATATGAACCATTAAGTGTTGATCTTATGTCAGCTGCATACACAGATGCGTTTGTATTTAATCCATAGGTTATAACTTCAACTCCACACGCATCAATAAATCGTCTACTTACGGGATCATCTATATTTATGACAGCTTTTTTAACAGTATCCTTTTTACTGTTCTTTCCAATTTGTTCAAAGAGCTGAAGTTTTGTTTCTTGATATTTTTCTAATGTTTTATGGTAGTCTAAATGTTCAGGTGTTAAGTTAGTAAAAATGCAGGTATCAAATTCAATTCCTGCTATTCTTTGCTGGTCAATTGCATGAGAAGAAACCTCCATTATGACAGTTTCTATACCTGCCTCTAACATCTGGCTAAGTAACGCTCTTAATTGAATCGGGTTCGGAGTAGTATTTATTGCGGGTATAATCCTTTCTCCTATCCGATAATTGATTGTTCCAATTATTCCGGTTTTGTGACCCGCTTTTCTAAGAATTTGATCAATGAAATAGGTAGTTGTTGTCTTCCCATTAGTTCCCGTTACACCAATAATGTTCATTCCATTTGAAGGATAGTTATAAAATGCGTCTGCTACTGTGGGAAGGATCTTCCTCGTATCAGGAACCCTTATTATTGTTATATCCGTTAATACTTCTACATCCTTTTCTACTATGATAGCTGCAGCTCCTCTGGAAATAGCATCGTTAATAAAATTATGCCCATCTGCCTTTAGTCCTTTAATACCTATAAATGCAAAACCGCTCTTTACATTGTTAGAGTCAGAGGCTATTCCATTAATCTCAATATCCTTCTTCCCGAGTACATCAAAATCTCCTAAATTAGAAATTAGTTTCTGTAATTTCAATGTTGTTCTCCCTTATCGGGGAAAATGTTGAAATATCTCGCTACATCCTGCGCAACATTCTTGAATGCAGGAGCTGCGACGATTGATCCATAATATGCTCCTTGAGGTTCGTTCACAATTATTAGTATTGCTACCTGTGGATTGGGTACAGGCAAAAATCCTATAAAAGACGCTACATATTTTTTATTGGAATAACCCTTGCCTGGTATGTATTTCTGAGCAGTGCCTGTCTTGCCCGCAATACTATAACCTTCAATTTGTGCATTGATGCCAGTTCCATTCTTTACAACACCTGTCATTATTTCGCTTAACACTCTGCTTGTTTTGGAAGAAATTACCCTACAAACTACTCTTGGTTTGAATTCCTTTTTTATTTTCCCGTCCTTATTCTCTATACTACGCACGATCATAGGGGACATTAAGTTTCCACCGTTTGCAACTGCTGATATTGCAGTTATAAGCTGAAGAGGCGTCACTGATATCTCCTGTCCGAATGGAATAACCCCAACAGAAAGCTTTGACCATCTACTTAAAGAACGCAGCAAACCCTTAGCCTCGCCGGGAAGCTCTATACCCGTCTTTGCTCCAAATCCGAATAATCTAATATACTTATACATATCTTTTGCCCCGATTCTGGTACCTATCTTGGAAAATGCTATATTACTTGATACTTCAAGCGCCTGACGGAACGTAATTTCCCCATATGGCTCATGGTCGTGTATTGTATGTCTCATAAATCTATATGAGCCGTTTTCAGCGAAAATAATATCCTCAGGCTCAAACACCTTATTATTTAAAGCCGCTGCTGCTGTGATAATCTTAAAAGTAGATCCTGGTTCATAAGCATCCGTTACCGCTCTATTTCTTCTGCAATCAAGTGTGAAATTTCCTGCATCATTTGGATCATATGCAGGTCTGTTAGCCAATGCAAGTATCTCGCCTGTATTTGGGTTCATAACAATGCCTGTTACGCTTTTGGGACTAAATTTCTCAACAAGTCTATTTAATTCACGTTCTAATATATGCTGTATAATTTCGTCTATAGTAAGAACAATATCTGCGCCGTCTGATAAACCGGATATATACGATCCGGATGAAACAAGTTCTCTGCCTCTGGCATCCTTCATGGTAATATAATAATCTGTTTTGCCTCCCAGCTCATCCTCAAAAAACCTCTCTGCGCCTTCTAATCCTCTGTTATCGCTACTGACAAACCCGATAACATGACTTCCTAATATCTCTTTTGGATAAAATCTAGCGCTTTCCGGGCGAAGCTGGACACCTTTTAATCTCAATGCTGAGATCTTTTTATATGCTTCAGAAGACAATTTTCTGCTCAAAGTAAAAAGTCTTTCACGGGACTGAATTTGTTTTAGTATCTGCTCAGGATCTTTCAAGATAATTCTTCCTAACTGTTCGGAAACATTCTCAGGATCATCAACCTTTTTTGGTCTAATGTAAAGAGTATATGTCTTCATATTTATTGCTAACTCTCTATGATTTCGGTCGTAAATTTTTCCTCTTTCAGCAGTTGATAAGATTCTCATCTTATGCAACTTTTTTGCTTCTTCAGACAGCTTCTTATTCTGAAGTATCTGCACATGAAAAAGCCTCGCAACAAGAATAAGAAGAGTAATGTTTATCGCTATCACAACGATTGCTGTGCGACGTTTATGCTTAGAGTTTAGACTACCCACAATAAATCCTTTAGGATTAAGTCATAAGAATTAAGAATTAAGTAAAAAAAACATTGTGCATTAAACTTAATCCTTAGAGCGAAGCGTCTTAATCCTTAATTCTGTATAACCTTACTATACACCATTCTTTAGATGGAATAAGCCCCATATCTTTAGCTATTCTTTCTATGCGCTGAGGGGATCTTAAAGAGGCCACATTCAGCTGTAAGATATGATTTTCTTCTATTAGCTTTGTACGTTCACTCTTTAACTTATTGATACAGTAGCCGCTTTTTACAACCTCAATATGCTGCCATACGTAAAATATACCAAGTAATATAAAAGGAATAACCCATAAAAAATATCTAAATGCTGAAACTGTCTTTTGAAAAATGTTCGTACGCATTTTATTGTGTTTTTTCTACAACTCTTAATTTTGCGCTTCTGGAGCGGACATTTCTATCAATCTCTTCCTCTGTTGGTGTCAGAGGTTTTTTAGTGATAATTTTCGCTTGCTCATTCATTTTAAATTCCCTGAACTTGTTTTTTGCAATCCTGTCTTCTAATGAATGAAATGACATTATGACCATCCTGCCTTCTTTTTTGAGAAGACTAAAGCCATGTGTAATTGCTTGTGTTAAATTCTTCAATTCATTA
Source organism: bacterium (assembly GCA_030611945.1). GTDB lineage: Bacteria > JAHJDO01 > JAHJDO01 > JAHJDO01 > JAHJDO01 > JAHJDO01. Next base: position 4,945 of record JAUWOV010000088.1, read on the forward strand.
TTTACAGCTATTCTTAAGGCCTGGAATACCCTTGTGCCAGGGTGAATTCTATATCTTTTCAGAGGGATAGCCTTCTTTATTATGGTTACCAACTCACCTGTTGTTTGTATGAGTTTCTTTTTCCTTTCTGTTATAATCCTGGATGCAATTCTCTTAGAATATCGTTCTTCTCCATATTTAAAAAAAATTTCAACTAATTCATCGTAGGATAAATTATTAATCAAACTCTGAGCTGTCAGATTAGAAGAGCGATCCATTCTCATATCCAATGGTCCGTCTTTATTAAAACTAAATCCTCTTTCAGGATTATCTATTTGATACGAAGATATCCCAACATCAAAGATAATCCCATCTACTGCCTTGATATTTAACCGGCTGCAAATATCTGTAATATTTAAAAAATTATCGTGAACAAGTTTGAACGAGCCGGCAAACTTTCCTAATCTTCTCTCGGTTATCTCCAGAACTGATTTATCGCAGTCTATACCAATCAGAAAACCTTTGGGATGCACAACATTCAGTATTGCTTCGGAATGTCCTCCCTCGCCAATTGTGCAATCAATATATATGCCTTCGGGTTTAACACACAGCAGGGCTAATATTTCATTAAGTAAAACAGGTATATGCCTGGGGGTTGCAACAGAATAAGATTGACTATTTGGAGTTTCATGTTTGAGGTCAGTGCAAGGCGCGACGAGGGCGGTGTGCCCTCTGTGGCACATAACCGAGGAGCAACGCTGCAATGGCCTCAAGATGGAACTCCCCAAAGGGCCAGGTCGCTTTTGGGCTGCGACTGCGTCACTCATCCCTTTCGTAGCACTTTGGCTACGCGTCACTCTTCGTTTCTTGTCTCGCTCCAAAATCGCCTCTGGCAAATGGTTAATCTTATTCTGTTGCAACCCCTTATATCAAATTTCCAATTGTTCCGCAATTTCATTGACAGATTTTTCTGTGTTTTTTGAATAAGATATCCACTTTTCTCTGCTCCAGATCTCTATGCGGCTCATAACTCCGATGACAATAACGTCCTTTTCTATTTGAGCATAATTCTTCAAATACAAAGGGATTGATATCCTTCCCCTGTTTGTCTATTGCGCATTCGGAAGCGCCGGAAAATAAATGTCTGGTGTAAGCGCGAGCATCCTTGCCTGTAAGAGGCAAAGCTTTTGTCTTATTTTCAAACAATTTCCATTCATTCTTTGTAAATAAGAATAAACAGTTATCCAGTCCTTTTGTAATAATAAACCTTTCGACGAAAGTTTCCTTTATTTTTCCCCTAAGACGCATGGGAACAATAAGGCGGTTTTTCTCATCCAGTGTATGCACAAATTCACCGTAAAACATAAGTTATCCCCACAATCCACAACTTATCCACATTCTCCCCCACTTTCTACCACAGCAAGCTAACATGAGACCATGTAATATGTCAAGCGATAGTTGCGATCCCAAATTCCTATTTAGACCGGCAAACACAGGGATCTAAAGAAAATTCGAGATTAGTTTTTACCTAATCTACTTATTTCTGCCAAGAATTTCCTTTCAAATCACTATAATTCACTCAAAGAACGTTTTATGCCTGGTTTTT
>JAUWOV010000016.1 GCA_030611945.1 bacterium
TGGCAATTAGCTAAAGATAAGGTGCCGAATCTGGACAAGCGCTTGCTTATGATTCCTCCTATTGACCTTGATACTGCGATTAGATTAGATCAGTCTTTTTCTGCCCAGGGGGGTAATGATGTGTTGACCGTTCCCTTAAAAGCAACCCTTAAAAACTAGTAAAAAAATAAAAACGCTTTTTCAGGTAATAAATCGTACATTTTGACAAAAGGAATAGGACCTATAAAATTCAGAATATTTTACCTGAAAAATATAAGCCCTATTAGAGAAAGTTATTTTCCCTTTTTTCGTCTGACTTTTTTTACTGCTTTTTTAGTCTTAGCTGCTATCTTATTCATGAATGTCTCTGGCCCATCGCTAGCAAGTTCCTTCAGCAGTTTTCCTCTTCTGCCCAAAGACCCTGCAGTAGTTTTAACCTTCTTACATCCCTTTATTGCGTTTTCGCATTTGGTTATGCATACTTTGGCGTCAGCTATTACAGCTTCATCTTTATCAATTTCAGCAATAGCTATCTTCTTCCTGCATTCTTTAATACATGCTTTAGCCTCATCTATAATGGGCTTAACCTCTGAGGTCATCTTAGCGCTCAGCCCTTCCATATCTACGCCGCAGGATGTTAGCGCATTACAGCAGTCACCCAATATCCTATCACCTTTAGCTTCCAATTCTCCAGCAAAGACCACTGATGTAGATATCGTAAAAACAATAGCTAATACAATTGTAAAAACTGTATTTGTTAATTTCATATGTTTCACCCCCTTTCCTTAATAGCGTTCTTGTAATTCAACAACAATTATAAGACCCGTCAGATACTTTGTCAAGTCTTTGTCAAGCCCCCAATTGGAAATGGTAAGATACATCCTTACCCCCCTAGGTGGAGAGAACAAGGCTTCTCAGAAGCGGAAGATAAACTATCTGTTTTTTTCAAGCAGCGCTCTGATCTTCAGAGGAAGGCTCCAGATATCAATAAATCCTTTTGCGGATTTGTGGTCAAATGTATCTTTAGAAGTGTAGGTAGCAAGGTTTTCGCTGTACAGAGAGAACTTTGATTTTCGTCCTACAATAGTAGAGTTGCCTTTATAAAGTTTTATCTTTATTGTTCCTGTTACATTCTCCTGTGTTTTATCAACAAATTCGTCAAGAGCTTCTTTTAGGGAAGAATGCCATAGCCCATAGTATATTATCTCTGCATACTTCTGCGAGATTATTTGCTTAAAATGCATGGTTTCTCTGTCAAGAACCAGCGCTTCAAGAGCATTATGAGCATTATGAAGAATAACAGCGGCAGGCGCCTCATATATCTCTCTGGATTTAATTCCTATAAGCCGGTTTTCAACCATATCTATTCTGCCAACACCGTTTTGAGCGCCCAATTGATTTAAATTTTCTATTAAATTTACACTCTTAATGCTCTTTCCATTTAGTTTTCTTGGTATGCCTGCCTCAAAGTATATCTCTATATATGCCGGCTTGTTTGAAGCTTTCAGCGGGGATTGTGTAATCTGATATGCATCTTCAGGGGGTTCTTTCCATGGATTTTCAAGAGCCCCGCATTCAATACTTATACCCCACAGATTTCTGTCAATGCTGTAAGGGCTCTTTTTTGTAATATCAACAGGAATTTTGTGTTTTATTGCATAATCTATCTCTTCTTCTCTTGATTTAAGTTCCCATTCTCTCAAAGGAGCAATTACTTCTATATCTGGATTTAAAGCTGCAAAGGTTGCTTCAAATCTGACCTGATCATTCCCTTTACCTGTACATCCATGCGCTACCGCGTCAGCTTTTTCTTTCTTTGCAATTTCTAAAAGTCTTTTTGCGATAAGAGGGCGACCCAATGCAGTTGCTAATGGATACTTATTCTCATATAAAGCACATGCCTTTAAAGAGGGGAATACATACTCTTTAACAAATTCCTCTCGCAAGTCTTCAATATATATCTTGGAAGCGCCTGTTTTTATTGCCTTTTTCTTAAGAGGCTCCAGATACTCGCCCTGACCTAGGTCTGCGGTATATGCAATGATTTCAGCGTTGTATTTCTTCTTTAGCCAGTGAATTATAATAGAAGTATCAAGCCCTCCCGAATAAGCAACTACAATTTTTTTCATAGGATATTTCTCCTTTTGTTGAAAAATTTACTAAATAGCTTATATTTTGTGCGCGCGGATTTTACTTTTTTAATAAATGACCTGGTTTCTTCAAATGGAATTTCTTTCTTCTGTTTTTGCCATTTTCTAATATTTCCCATGCCTGCGTTATAAGCTCCAAGAGATAAGTCAATGTCATTGTTAAATTCCTGTAGTAGCTTTTTTAGATAGTATGTGCCGATCCTGATATTAATCTCAGGGTTATATAAGGAATCCTTATTATACTTTTTTATCTTCAGTTCACGCGAGATAGACTTCGCTGTTTTTGGCATAATCTGCATTAAACCTATTGCGCCAGCTTTGGACACTGCTTTGGGATCAAACTTACTCTCTATTTCTATAACTGCCATTATGAGAGCTGGGTCCATATTGTATTCCTGAGCAGATTTGCAAACTGTTGGTATGCACTTTACGGGGCCTGCTGATGTTTTTGCAAGCCAAAGTACTACGCCCATGACTATTACGAATATTGAATATTTTAATACAGATTTATAATTCATTTCTCAAAAGTAGGCTTAAGATAGCTTTCTGAACATGCAACCTGTTTTCTGCTTCATCAAATACAATTGCATTAGAGCTGTCTATTACTTCATCTGTTATTTCTTCCCCTCTATGCGCAGGCAGGCAGTGCATAACTAGAACATCAGGGTTTGCATTTGAGAGGAGCTTTTTATTTATCTGAAATGCCTGAAACACCTTGTTTCGCATTTCTTTTTCTGATTCCTGCCCCATACTTGCCCATGCATCCGTATAAATAATGTCAGAATCCTTGACTGCCTCTTCCAGGCTGTGGGTAATTGTCATATCTTTGAAAGGTTCATATCCTTCTGGACATGCGATTTTAAGTATTATACCTGTTTTTTCCGCACCACATATCCATGAATTGCAGATATTATTCCCATCACCTATATAAGCAACCTTAATGCCTTCCAATCTGCCTTTTTTCTCAAGTATGGTGAACATATCAGTAAGTATCTGGCATGGATGCAGCATGTCAGTAAGCGCATTAATTACGGGAATATTTGCAACCTTTGCCAGATCAGTGACATTTTGATGTGAAAAAGTGCGCACAACAATACCATCTACCCAGCGCTCGAGATTTCTGGCTACATCCTGAACAGATTCTCTGTCCCCTATTTTTTCTCCTATCAGGCGTTCGTAAACTGCGTGTCCTCCGAGCTGATACATGCCTACTTCAAATGTCATTCTTGTTCTAAGAGAGGGTTTTTCAAAGAGCATGGCTATTGTCTTTCCAGCCAGTAAGTGGTTATGTCTTTTACCCTGTCTTTGTTCTTTCTTTAATTGAGCTGCAAGGTTAAAGATTTTATAAATCTCTTGTTTTGATAAGTTCTTTATTGATATTAGGTCTTTTTTCATAGGCAATCTCCAAGAATTTTATCCAGTATATTCACAGCTTTATCAATCTCTTTTTTAGACACAATGAACGGAGGAAGAAATCGCAGGACATTACCTGAAGCGCAGTTTGTTAAAAGCCCTGCTTTTTGGCATTTTTCAACAATCTCCTTGCATTCAAAGTCCAGTTCAACTCCAATCATCAAGCCAATACCACGAACTTCCCTGATAAAGGAATATTTCTTTTTGAGCACTTCAAGTTTATTTTTGAGGTGAGCACCCATTTTCAAAGCATGTTGAGATAAGTTATTTCTAAGTATTATTCTTAGAGTTGTTAAGGCAGCAGCGCAGCAGAGAGGATTGCCGCCAAATGTTGATGCATGATCTCCAGGTCCAAAGCCTGAACTGGTTTTATCTTTGGCGATCAATGCTCCAATAGGTAGCCCGCTACCTAAACTCTTTGCCAGTGTTATCATATCCGGTTCTATATTATAATGTTCGTAAGCGAATAGTTTTCCTGTTCTTCCGAGTCCGCATTGCACCTCATCAAATATTAAAAGAATTTTTTCGCTGTCACAGAGCTTTCTTAACTCAGTTATAAAATCTTTTTTTGCTATATGAATACCACTTTCTCCCTGAACAGGCTCAATCATAATTGCGCAAGTTTTATCGCTAATACATTTCTTAATACTTTTTATATCATTAAAAACAGCGCGCTTAAATCCACCTGGCAGGGGCTCAATACCTTTCCGATACCTTGCATTATCTGTTGCTGTAATAGTTGCCATAGTTCTTCCATGAAAGGATCCTGTCATTGTAATTGTTTCGAATTTGTCTGGTTCTGTTGATTTTCTTGCAAGTTTTATAGCAGCTTCATTTGCTTCCGCTCCGCTATTACAGAAGAAGCACTTGCCCTTAAAAGAGTGTTTAATGAGTAATTCTGCAAGTTCTGCCTGTTGTTTAATATGATAGAGGTTTGATGTATGAATCAATGTGGAAACTTGTTTTTTAACAGCTTTCACAATTTCTGGATGGCAATGTCCTAATGCATTAACTGCAATCCCTGCAAGAAAGTCCAGATACTTCTTCCCATCAGCATCCCAAACATACATCCCTTTCCCTTTTACAAGAGCAATGGAACGCTTACCGTATGTGTTCATTATGTATCTTTTACTTAACTTTATAATTTCAGCAGTATCCATAATTAATTTTTTATAAGTTCTGTTCCTATGCCTTTATCGGTAAATATTTCCAACAATAAAGAGTGCAGTATTCTTCCGTCAATGATATGCGATTTCTTAACACCTGCTTTCAACGCTCTTTCGCATGCATGTATCTTTGGTATCATTCCTCCCGTAATTACGCCTCTTTTTTTAAGAACTTCTATCTCCGATATCTTGAGTGTAGACATTATTGATCTATGGTCAGATTTATCCTTTAATATGCCTGGAACATCTGTTAACAAAACCAGTTTTTGCGCTTTCATGGCAGCCGCAATTTCTGAGGCAGCGGTATCGGCATTTATATTGTATGTTTCTCCATTTTCACCAAGCCCAAGAGGCACTATTACAGGAATGATGTCTTGGTTACAAAGCTCATCCAATTTTCCAGGCTGTATTTTGACGATTTGCCCTACAAACCCCAGATTCATATTTGCTTTAAGTTTAGCTGCCATAATAAGAGATTCAGATTTTCCATTAATGCCAAGAGCATTACCTCCTAACTTATTAATCAGAGAAACAATTTCCCTATTTACTTTGCCAACAAGCACTTGTTCTACAATCTGAATTGTTTCTTCATCAGTAACACGCAATCCATCCACAAATTGAGATTTCTTTCCCATTTTCTTAAGCGCTTCAGTTATGGCATTTCCACCGCCGTGAATAATAATCGGGTTCATTCCAACGTACTTCATAAACACAATATCCTGCATAACAGCTTTTTTAATCTCTTCATGCTCCATTGCGCTTCCGCCATATTTTATCACTACTTTTTTCCCATGGAACTTTTTGATATATGGCAGCGCTTCTATAAGCACCTTTGCTTTTTCAATCAGTTTTTCCATAATTAATTCAACTTTTTATGTGTGGTAATGCGCATTTATTTTTACATATTCTTCTGACATATCACAAGTATACGCAGTTGAACTGTGACCGCCAATGTTTAAATTGATTGTTATTGTAATTTCTTTTTCTTTTAAGATATTATGCAGTCTTTTTTGAGAGAAGTTTGTGCTTATACTGTTGTGAACTATTGGTTCAGAGTTAATTGCAATATCAATTTTCCCGGGCTTGATCTTTATGCGCGCTGCGCCTAAACTGGAGAGGATTCTTCCCCAGTTAGGATCGCATCCATTAAGAGCTGTTTTTACCAGATTGGAATTAGCTACTGCTTTAGCTGCGCGTCTGGCATCCTTTATGTTTCTTGCGCCTTTAATCTGTATCTCAACTAGTTTTGTTGCGCCCTCACCATCATCAGCAATCTTTTTTGTAAGATATGTGCATATATAATTCAGTGCATCAGTAAATTTCTTATATTCAGGTGTATTGAATTTAATTCTTTTATTTCTCGCTAAACCATTTGCCATAATAATAACTGTGTCATTAGGGCTCATATCTCCATCCACGGTCAACATGTTAAAGGAGTTATTTACAGCCTCTCTAAGAGCTCCGTGCAACTGCTCATACTCTATACATGCATCTGTTGTTATAAACACGAGCAAGGTGGCCATATTAGGAGCAATCATTCCTGAGCCTTTGGCAATTGCGCCGATTTTTATATTGTCCTTTGTTCTGCCTTTAATCCCTGTATCTACAGCCACTTCTTTTATAGTAGTATCAGTTGTAAGAATAGCCTCCGCAGCATCTCTAGAACCATCCACAGCAAGTTTGCTAGAGATATTTTTAATTCCCTTTTTAATTTTATTTATGGGAAGCGGAACTCCAATTATGCCTGTAGATGCTACAAGCACGTCTTGCTTATCTATATCCAGACATTTTGCAGTGTATTCAGACATTTCTAAAGCATTGTCTCTTCCTGCAGCGCCATTGCATGCATTGGCATTACCGCTATTGATTATAATTGCCTGAGATTCTTTTCTGCGCAGTTTCGCTATATCAAGTAAAACATGAGCAGACTTGACTTGATTTGTTGTAAACAAACCTGCGGTTACTGCAGATTTGTTTGAGAATATAAGAGCAAGGTCATTTTTAGAGGATTTTATTCCGCAATGCAGCCCTGCTGCTCTAAATCCTAGAGGAGCTGTAATACCGTCTTTTATTATCTTCACAGAATTGCCTTTATGGAAACACTGGTATGAGATTCAAACCTGCTGTTTCTTCAAGCCCGCATACTATGTTCATATTTTGCACAGCCTGTCCACTGGCGCCTTTTACTAGATTGTCAATTGCAGAGATAATGATAATTTGATGCGCTTCTTTGTTTTGAAAGATACCTATGTCACAGTAATTTGAGCCGTAAACATGTTTTGTCTGAGGAGCGATTCCTTCAGGCAATATCCGAATAAAAGGACTATCTTTATAGAAATCTTTATACATATCAATCACATTAGCAGCAGTGCCGTTCTCCTGTATGGAAACATAGGTTGTGCTCAAAATACCGCGCGTTACAGGAATCAAATGCGGTGTAAAAGTAATTTGTGCAGTCTTTGCTTTATGTCCTGTAAGTTCCTGAATCATCTCCGGCAGGTGTCTGTGCGTGTTTATATTATAAGGAGTAATGTTTTCATTTACTTCTGGAAATAGGTTTTTCAGACTCAAGCTTCTTCCCGCTCCGGAAGCACCGCTTTTCGAATCTATAATAATAGAGTTTATTTTTACCAGTTTGCCTGAAGTAAGGGGCTTAAGAGCAAGGATTGCGCCAGTTGGATAACAGCCCGGATTAGCGATAAGCTTTGCCTTCGCAATGTCAGTCTTATAGATCTCAGGAAGCCCATATACTGCTTCCTTGAGTAGTTCCGGATGGGTATGCTTGGTTTTATACCATTTCTCATATACATCAGCATCTTTAAGACGAAAATCTGCGCTTAAATCAATAACAATTTTCCCTAACTTCAGAAATTGGTCAGTCAGATCTAAGCCGGAACAGTGGGGAAGCGCCATAAAAATAACATCAGCTTTTTCCGCAACCTGTTCCGGGTTTTTCAGTGTATTACATGGCAATGCCAGCTGATTATACATATGGGGAAATGCTTCACTGATATTTGATATAGATTCTCCTTTTCTAGTCAAGGATGTAATCTCCACATCAGGATGATTCAGGAGGATTCGTATAAGCTCTACACCTGTATAACCAGTTGCGCCAACAATTGCTGCTTTTATCATATTAACCTCTTAATATTTTGGGGGTTTTATTCTATATATATATACAGAGCATGTCAATGCAAAGCCGCTACTTTATCAAACTTACTATTTGTTTAAACTTATCCGTACCTGCTTCTCTTAATAACTCAAACACCACCATCTCTGTGGAAACGGGAATTGCGCCTGTTTGAGCCATTCTTTCAAAACCAGTTTCTTTATTGTTTTTAGTTCTGGATGATATAGCGTCTTTAACAAAGAACACAGAATATCCTGACTTTAGTCCGTCTAAAGCTGTTTGCGTTATGCAAACATGGGATTCTATACCGCATAATATTAAGTTGTCTTTTTTTAGTTCTTTCAGTTTTCTTGAAAAATCGTTATTGCCGAAACAGCTAAAACATATCTTCTCTATCGGCTGCCATGGAACTATTAAATCCTTTATTTCAGCAATGGTTGAGCCTAATCCTTTTGGATATTGTTCGGTTATTATAATTGGAATATTAAGTATTCCGGCAGATTTTATTAATGTGACAGTATTGCTAATAACAGTGTGCTTGTCGGATATTTTAGGAATAAGCCTTTCCTGCATATCAACAATAATAAGCACGCTGTCTTGTATGGAAAGATTTTTCATATCAAGAGTATAATTAGCTGAATTATATCTTAAAATATGATAGGGGTCAAAACTCATTTTAGCCCTAATTCTTTTTATCTTTCTTCATCTTTTAAGGTAAGAACAAATTGGTAAACATCCTCAAGTGTCCGGATGTTTCTGATGCGTTGGTCAGCACGTATTTTAATGCCAAATTTCTGCTGCAAGGCAACAACCAGATCAACAACATCCAGACTGTCCAAGCCCAGATCTTCAAAAATATTCGCTTGCGGTAAGAGTTTTTCTTTTTTAATCTCAAAGGATTCCTCAAATACCTGATTTATTTTATCTATAATTTGCTGCTTATCCATTTTAAATCCCTCCTATTTTTCTATAACTCGTGCTACGTCCCTGGCCAATACGTTCAACTTTTTTAAGTCGCAGCAGCTTATTGAGTGATTGTCTGACAGTTGGATGGGCAATTTTTGTTTTTTTAGCAATTTCAAGAGGAGTAGCTTCATCTACATTCTTAAGATACTGCCAAACTGTCTGTTGTTTTTTAGTGAGAAGTTTCTCTATGTTTTCCTTTGACAATAATTCTACTGCCATTTGTGATTGTTTCAAGAAAATAGTAAAAAAGAAATCAAGCCATGATGTAATATCTTCATGTTCAGTGTTAAGTGTTTTTTGACTTCTGCGGAGCGCAATATAATATTCCGGTTTGTTGTCCTCAACCAGCTTCTCATGAGAAATGTAAGACATATATAAATATCCCTCTTTTAGTAAAAGAAGGTTTGTGAGGACACGGGAAAGTCGACCATTACCATCTTGAAACGGATGAATCTTTAAAAATTCCACTAAGAAATTAGCAACAACAAGCGATGGATGGAATTTCTTTTCTTCAAGCGCTTTTTGGGTCCATTCAACTAATTCCTGCATTTCTTTGGGAGCAAGAAAGGCGCATGTGGTATCAAAAAGAATATCGATTGATTGGCCAGCTTTGTCTATCATATGCACTTTATTCTCCTGTTTCTTGTATTCACCTAGATGCCCTTGATCCTTCTCAACATGCTTAAGAAGTTCGCTATGGAAATGTTTAATAGTGTTTTCATTAAACTGAAGCTTCTTCCACGAATTAAAAACATTCTCAAGTAATTCATAATATCCTCTAGCTTCCTGTTTGTCGCGATCAATAAACTTTTGAATAGAAATACCACGCATCATCTTCTCAATATCTTCATCCGAAAGCCTAGCGCCCTCAATACGAGTGGATGCGCCGGTAGAAGTAATCAAAACAGATCGTTTGAGACGACCTAAAACTTGAGAGCCTAATTGCGCTCCCCCAATCCATTGTCCCTGCAATTTATCGATTTGCGCTATCTTTGACCAAATACTATCAGGAATATTCTGAAGCCGTTGGTCAAAAGGATTATTTTTTGTCATAAATTTATCCAATATTTTATCTATATCGGATTATATCGGATTAGCGAAATTAAGTCAAACTTTTGCACACCAGCGCTGCGTTAATCCCGCCGAACGCAAAGCAATTTTTCACCATAATTTTAATTTCTTTGTTTAATGGTTTCATTACATGATAAATGCCTTCACAATCAGGGCTTACTTTCTCAAGATTTAGAGTAGGATATATGCACCCTTTTTTCATCATTGCCAAAGAAACAATTAGTTCCAATGCTCCTGATGCGCCGAGCGTATGTCCGATATATCCCTTCAAACTGCTTACTGGAACAAGATCTCCGAATATCTCCCCTATTGCCTGAGCTTCTTCCTTGTCACCTTGCGCCGTTGCTGTTGCGTGAGCATTGATATAATCAACATCCTTTGGTTCTATATGCGCATTGCTTAAGGCATTACTGATACACGAAACCATACCAGCTCTGCTGGACTGGCTGATATGAGCTCCATTTCCGCATGTATGATATCCAATAATCTCAGCGTATATTTTCGCCTTCCTTGCTATGGCCCTTTCATACTCCTCCAGAACAAGTATCCCACTTCCTTCTCCACATACCAAACCGTCCCGTTTCACGTCAAAAGGCCGCGGGGTTTTATTAGGAGATTGATTATAATTTGTTGATGTTGCAAAGAGAATATCAAAAGATCCGGTAACAGTTGGATGAGTTTCTTCTGCTCCGCCGCATAATACTGCATCTTGTTCGCCTAACCTGATCAGATCGCAGCCTGCTCCAATAGCCTGCAATGCAGATGCGCACGCAGCAGAGGTTGCCATAACACAGCCTGTTATTCCCAGATACTGAGACACATTCATCGCTGCTGTATGTGAAATACATTGAAAGAATTTTGTTGAATTAAGCTGGGTCAGATCTTTTTTGGGTATCATAATTTCAAAGGTTTCGCTAAGACTTTGAGCGCTTCCTGTAGTTGACCCAATAATACATCCAATCCTTCCTGTAGATAATCCTTCACGGTCTATATCAGCGTCTGAGATAGCTTGCTGCGCTGCCTGCGCTGCAAAAATACTCATTCTTCCCATTGACCGTCTGTTCTGACGCGGTATCAATTTTTCGTTTTTCATCTCCGCAGGCGCCGCAACTAAACTGCGCAGACCGATGTACTGGTTCCAATCATCCATATAACGAACAGCGCTTTTCCTTTGTTCAATTCCCGCAGTAAGAGCAGGAACGTCATTGCCTAGAGGAGAAACAGCTCCGACACCAGTTATTACTACCCGTTTTAATTGCATAATCTCTGCTCAATAAAATGATTATATTTTTCTTTTCCAACAATAGTTCTTCCAACAATAAATGAAGACATCATTGCCCCTACCACTCCCGGTAGCATAGAACTCTGACCCGCAGCATATATATTACGAAGAGGAAGCTTTCCAAAAAGATTAAACTGTCCGATTTTCTGTTTCACGCCGTATGCTGACCCGTCAGGAGAATTTAAATAATCTCTGAACGTCAGGATAGATGCAGAATCTATTACTTTAAAAGAATCCTTATACTCCGGGAACTTTTCAATAATACGCTCTTTGATACTGCTGACATGCTGTTGTTTATATTTTCGGTAATCAGAAGGGCGACTCCCCGGCTTTGAAAACTTCCATGCTTCCACATGCTCAGGGAAAGACACTTCAAGCGCGCTCAATACATGATAGAATTTCCCATTTACTTCTTCCGCATTCTGCATAATTACCAAGGCAGGCATCCCGCTATTTCCCGGATCAAGCAGCCGGTTTATATCCGCTGTTGGAAATAGAGAGGTGATTGTTGGAGTAAAGTCATCTGCTGAGTTAGGAGATTCCACAACACCATACACTGAAAAGAACCCTGATGACGGTTCAAATGCTGACACCCGGTCAACAAAAGCCTTGCTCAAATGGTTATGAGGCAGGGTTCTTAATATTTCCCCTGGATGTATTGTAAAGATACACTGGTCACAGGATATTTCTTCTCCTGTATTCAAAACAAAGCGTCCTACATAATTATTCTGTATATCAACACACTCTGTAATATGCCTGTTGCACATGATTTCAATATCAAATTCTTTAAAATGCTTCTGAAATGCTCTGATAAACGCATCACCTCCGTCCTTTACTCTGGCAACGGATTCATACAGGCTGTAACAGATTCTGCTGTGGTTAGCAAACGAAACCTCTCGAGGCTTAACTCCATAACACATGCTGTACCTAGCCAGCAGCGTCTTCAACTTAGAGTTGTCAGTCAATTGGTTTAGAACATCATCAAGAGTTAGAAAATCCTCATCTAAAGCGCTCACAGACATAGAAATTTTACGCAAATCCATGGAAGCAGTTTGAGTACAGACATTTTTGGCCATAGCAAAATATTTGTCTACGGCATGTTCTTCGCATGGAAAGTATTCCTTTATCTTTTCTATTGTTCTCTGATAACCTGTCGGCAGATTATATGTTGTCTGTTCCGGGCCAAGTATAAACTGGTTGTTTTTCTCCTCTGACAGATAAATGGGCTGGATATGATCCTTAATACCAAGAACCATCAGCATATCCTGAAGAATCCCGTTCTTATAGAATCCGCCTGTAAAGTGAAATCCAGTATCAAAAGGGATGCCTTGAGAATAAAATCGCCTCAATGATCCTCCGATATGCGCGTTTTTTTCAACAAGAAGCACTTTATGCCCATTCATGCCAAGTAAAAGCGCAAGTGTCAGACCGCTGACACCGCTTCCAACAATTATGTCATCATATTTTTTCATACAGAGACAACCTTAGAGAGCCAGACCGCCGTTAATACCAATGACCTGACCATGAATATACATATGCTTTTCTGTGCATAAAAAGTTCACTACCGATGCAACGTCATCAGGATTCCCAAATCTCTGCAATGGAATAAGCGGAAGAATTTTATCTTTCGGAAGATTTTCAATCATATCTGTTTCAATCACGCCCGGAGCAACAACATTAACAAGAATATTCTTCTTGCCAACCTCCAGCGCTAACGCCTTAGCAGCGCCGATTAATCCTGCTTTTGAAGCAGAATAGTTTACCTGACCCGCGCGGCCAACCTGTCCGGAAGCTGAGGATACAACAACAATGCGTCCACGCTTCTCTCGCAGCATTGGGAATAAAGCGAAGTGCATTACGTTATAAAACCCATCCAGATTTGTGGAGAGAACGGCATCCCATTCTTCTTTAGTCATCCATACTAGAAGATTATCTCTGGTAATGCCTGTGTTGTATACAACTATGTAGGGAGCGTGCTCATCTACCTTTTTCTCCAGAACAGCTTCAGTTTCCTGATAATTGGAAACATCGAAAGAGAGTGTATCACATGCTCTTCCTATTTTCTCGACCTCTTCTTTTACCTTCTTAGCGGCAGCATGGTTGCTTTTATAGGTTAGCCATATATCAAACCCTGATCGAGCAAGACGCAAGGCTATTGCACGTCCTATACCCCGGCTTCCACCAATAATCAGAGCAGTTTTTGCGTTACTATTTTTCTTGTTCATCACAAGATTGATTCGAATTCTCTTCTGACTTTAAATTTTTTTTATCTAATTTGCGTTGTTTTTTTTCTTCCCGCTTTTTCTTTTTTGCTAAATCTTTCATACGTCTTGCATATTGATAATTAGGTCTTGCCATTTATCCTCCTCTTAGCTCTTCAGCATTCTCTTTGATTTTTTTAATTGCTCTTACAATATCATCCATATCTTTTTTAGTTCCAAGAAGCATCTCCTGTCTCAGCCACACAGCCTCTTTCTTGGAAATTCGTTCTGTAACCGAACAGGAAGTATTGGAGAAGTCTATTTCCTTTCCATAATATGGGCAGGATAATGGACAAAAGCCCGGTCCTTTCCCTTTTTTCTGAAACAGTGGATTTTCATATAATGGGAATGGGTAACCGGGTCTAGCCGGAATCCCTTCTGCTTCAAGAGCTTTTAGGAAGAATTCCCTTGGAATGCCGCAAAACTTGTTTTCAAGATACTTGAATATATAAATATGATAAGGTCTTTTTGTTACTCTCGGATCTGTTTTTAAGGTTTTGATCCCGTCTATTTGCGAGAGCTTTTCATCTAAATATTCTGCATTTTTCCTGCGTTTGTCTTCAAGTCCTTCAAATCTATCTAATTGGACAGTCAAGAGCGCTGCCTGAAACTCTGTCATACGGTAATTTCCTGCAAGAATATAGTGCTCATACCACCCTTTGCCCTTTCCTCTGCCGCAATTCGTGTATGAGCGGGCAGCTTCTGCAAGTTCAGAGTTGTTTGTTAAGAGTATTCCTCCTTCGCCTGCATTCAAGTTCTTGCTTGCCTGAAAACTAAACTCTCCAATATCTCCAATAGCGCCAACTCCTCTATTATGCCATCTGGCGCTCCATGCTTGCGCAGCATCCTCTATTACCTTTAAATTATGCTTAGATGCAATCTCCATGATCCTGTCCATATCAGCCGGATGACCTGCTATATGAACAGGCATAATTGCTTTTGTCTTTTTCGTAATTAGTTTCTCTATGCTCTCAGGATTGATACATAGAGTGTCTTCAGAGATATCGGCAAAAACAGGCACAGCGT
Organism: bacterium; assembly: GCA_030611945.1. Taxonomy (GTDB): domain Bacteria; phylum JAHJDO01; class JAHJDO01; order JAHJDO01; family JAHJDO01; genus JAHJDO01. The sequence continues at coordinate 14,445 of JAUWOV010000016.1, forward strand.
TTGCTTTAAGAACAGAGCTGGCTGTTGCTATAAATGTATAAGCAGGAACAATAACCTCATCTCCAGCTCCAATCCCGCAAACAATGAGCGCAATTTCCAGACCAATTGTTCCGTTACATGTTGTTACGGCGTATTCTGCTCCCTGAAAATCGGCAAATTTTTTCTCAAATTCAGCAATCTTTTCTCCATACCACCACTTGCCGCTGTCAATAACATCACAAACAGCTTTTTTTTCTTCTTCTCCAAAAACAGGCCATGTGGAAAAAGATTTGGTTCTCGTTGGCAGATCACCGTTAATAGCAAGTTTAGTAGAGATTTTTCATATCCTCCAGAGTTTTTGGTTCATAATCAGTAGCATGTCCTGATGTTCCAAAATCAATCATCTTACTCTTCACCCATTTTTTAATAGCTTCCCGCGCTTCTCCAAGATACTTTCTTTGGTCAAACACTTCCGGATGTTCGGAAAAGTATTTTCTTATAGCTCCGGTACATGCAAGCCGACCGTCAGTATCAATATTTATTTTTCTAACACCAAGCTTGATAGCCTTCCGAATCATATCTACAGGAACTCCCATTGCCTTCTGTACATTACCGCCATATTTATTTATCTCTTCTATTAATTCAGGAGGAACGCTTGAGGAACCATGCATAACAAGGGTTGTGTCAGGACAATTCTTATGCGTTTTCTCTATAATGTCAAATGCCAGGACCGGTGTTACTTTGAATTTGTGAGCTCCGTGAGAGGTTCCTATAGCAAGAGCTAAAGCGTCAACCTTTGTCTGTCGAATAAATTTTATAGCATCTTCAGGGTCTGTTAGAATAATCTCACTTGCAGCTATTTCGTCCTCAATTCCACCAAGAGTTCCAAGCTCGCCCTCTACTGTAACTCCAAATTGATGCGCATATTCAGCTGCTTTTTGTGTGATTTCAGCATTGCCCTCAAAACTTCTTGGTGTTTTCCCATCTTCTTCCAGAGAACCGTCAATCATTACAGAAGTAAAGCCCAGATCTATAACCTCTTTAATCAGTTCAAGGCTGGATCCATGATCCAGATGCAGAGCAATAGGAATATCTTTGTATGTATCTGCCACAACATTAACCATCGCAACTAATAATTTCTTGTCTGTGTATTTAAGCGCTGTTTTGGAGACCTGAAGTATAACCGGAGACTTGGTTTCATCCGCAGCCCACACTATTGCCTGCAGCTGCTCCATGTCATTAACATTATAAGCCCCTACTCCGTAATCCCCCTTCTCTGCTTCATCCAGAACCTGTCTCATTGGTACTAGTGACATTTTGCTTCTCCTTTTAGTAGTTAACTATTATTAATTTAAATTTGAGTTCGCATTATAATACACAAAAGATGAAAATCAAACTGTAAAATTCACTGCTCTTCTCTGATTGGCATTGGAGAATGTCCATGGTTTTGCGCGATTTTTCTACCAATTTTCTTCACTCTGTTTTCCATACAGTATCTGCAGGTTATAGGATCTTCCCCTATGCACGGTTTATCAGGATAGAGCCTGTAATTTTGCTTGTATCTATCGGGTGTAATATTAGGCATCACCACATTAGCCCCGGACTGCAGTATTATCTCTCTGGCATTGGAGCGCAATACATCCATAGCTGTAGTAGCCGGCAGGAGAACCTTCGGACAGAGGATTCTAATCAATGCAATAAATTTTTGCACAATTGCAAAATCTCCGTTTTTATTGTTGGCAAGAGGTGTGTCATTATTAGAAATATATGGTCCTGCTCCTACCATATGAAAATTCCATTTTTTTATGAACAGAATATCTTCCGCTATATCCTCTATTATTTGTCCTGGCAAACCTATCATAGAACCGCTGCCAACTTGATATCTAAGCTCAAACAGCCATTGGAGACATTGTAATCTTTCATGATAGTCATCATCCGGATGCAGCTTTTTAAACAGGTTTTCATTGCTCGTCTCAAATCTTAATAGATATCTGTCTGCGCCGGCATTTTTGAATGCCTTATACTCATCAAAACTTCTCTCCCCAATACTTAGGGTTACAGCCAGATCAGTATGCGTTTTAATGTCTTCTATTAATTTTGTTAATATCTTTTTTGTAAACCACATATCCTCGCCTGACTGAAGAACGATTGTTTTAAGACCGTGTTTATCTATCAGAACAGCTGTTTGGAGAATTTCTTCAGGAGACATCCTGTAACGAGTAATATTTTTATTTGATTTGCGAAGACCGCAGTAAAGACAATCTTTTCTACAAAAGTTTGAAAATTCACATATGCCTCTTAGATGAACCTCATTACCGACATTTTCTTTTCTTATATAATCAGCTTGTTTAACAATATCAGAGTAATCGTCTCTCTTTAATATCTCAACTATGTCATGCTTAGAAATATATATCTCTTTCCCCATTCTCAACTCTTTTGTAGTATTTCATAAGTTTTGCATAAAATTCAGGCATGAGCTTTTTAACTTCTTCAATTTCCTTGTTTATAATTTTTTCTCCTGCAATCTTTGTTTCTTTACTGCCAAAATCATCTAGCCACTCTCTGAAAGTAAGAATCGCGTTCAATTTGCAGAACTGTCCTTCCTTACCTGTTTTTAAAAGGTTCATAATGCACTTGCCTGTTCTGCCGCAGCGATATCCTGCAGTGCAAAACGAAGTAATATATCCCATTTCCGCAAATTCTCTTATTACCTCATCAAGACTGCGTGTATCTCCCAATAAGAATTGCTGACGTTCCTTTTCCTGCTCGGTATATCTGTCACTGTAAGCCCCAATCCCTATGCGTGTCGATGCATCCGTTTGCGTACACCCCAACGAAAAAGTCTCTCTTCGCATTTGAGCGCTCTCTCTTGCAGTAATAATCATCCCTGTATACGGCACTGATAAACGTATCACTGTTACCAGCTTCTTGAAATCGTCATCGCTTACTTTATACTTTGGATCCTGTGTAATCGGAGAATTTGACGCAGGTTCAAGACGCGGAAAGGAAATAGTATGAGGCCCTATGCCAAATTTTTCCTCTAATTCCCTTGCATGGTATAAAAGTCCCATAACCTCAAATTTCCAGTCATACAAGCCGAATAAAGCGCCTATTCCAACATCGTCAATCCCTGCTTCCATTGACCTGTGCATGCAGTACAATCTCCATCTATAATCTGATTTTATCGTGCCTTTTGGATGAACTTCTTGATAGGTTTTATGATGATAGGTTTCCTGAAATACCTGAAACGTTCCTATTCCAACTTCCTTTAGTTTCTTCAAATCCTCTATTGACAACGGAGCAGCGTTCACATTAACTCTGCGGATGCTTCCCGATCCATTTTTCGTCTTGACCCTAACATCATATATCTGCTTTATACTGGAAGTCATATAATCTATATCAGTAGTCGGATGTTCGCCATAAACAACTATTAATCTCTTGTGCCCGATTTTACCTGCCAAAACCTCTGTTTCTTTCTTTACTTCTTCCAATGTAAGCACTCTTCTTTTCTCATCCTTGTTTTCTTTTCTGAATCCACAATATAAACAGCTATTCACACACAAGTTTGCCAGATAAAGAGGAGCAAAGGTTACAATCCTGTTGTCATAGACCTTTTTCTTGATTTTAGAAGCTGTGCTTGCCATTTCCTCCAGCATGTTTTTATCAGTTACATTGAGTAAAGTGGCCGTTTCGTCAGGACTTAGTGTTTCAACAGCCACTGATTTGTCAAGAATATCCCTTATCTCTTTTGAATCGACACGTTTATTATTTTCTAATTTTTTTGTAATCTCTTTATCATTTATAAAATCTCCGTCTCCATCCATATATTTTGTAATCTGATCTCTATTAATCCTGTTTGCTATCCATGATTTTTTATCAATTATTTCTGTGCACATTCTTTAGCTCCTTTAGCTTTTCTAAACACATCCAGAGCGGCAGGAAATGGAGAAAGCACTCTTTCCAATACTCCATGCAGGAAAGAAATACACACGCCGTAATTTGTTATAGGAACGTCTTCCTGTTTAGCTCGCTGAATTCTAAACAGCATTTCTCTTCTGTTGATCATACATCCTCCGCAATGAATAACCAGTTTATAGTCCTTTAAGTTTTCAGGATAATCATGCCCCGAATATACATCTATGTTCAGCTTTACACCTGTATATCCTTTTAGCCATCGCGGGATCTTTACTCTTCCGATATCATCTTCAACAGGATGATGTGTGCATGCTTCCCCAATAAGAATTTTGTCTCCGGAAACCAGTTTGTCTATTTCGCATACACCTCTTACTGCTTCAATCAAGTCCCCTTTGTATCTGGCAAAAAGAATAGAAAACGTTGTACATTTAACGTCTTTTGGAGTATCAGCTACCATCTTTGATACAACCTGAGAATCACATACTGAAATGTCAGGCGGCTTCTTTAGGTTGTCCAGTATATGAGCATACTCACTCTCCTTAACAATCAATGCGGCAGAGTCATTATCTAACGCATCTCGTATTGTCTGGACCTGAGGAAGAATAATTCTTCCTTTAGGAGCTTCCAAATCAATAGGAACAATAAGCACTGCCAGTCCTTTTGAAGGAATAAGATCCCCTATAATAGGAGGAGGATTCAAAAAATCATCAGGGCATATCTCAATAAGATGCTTTTTTAAGTCATTTACATATACATCTCTATTATTAAAATCCGTGCTGGCGCAAAGAATAATCCGCTCTGTCTTAACTTTTAGTTTTTTTGCAAACTCAAGGGAAGGCGATTTTTGATCAATCTTATTCAAAACGATAATGAAAGGCGTATTTCTTTTTTTCGCTTCACGTAAAATAGTATCTTCGTATTTTCCCAATATATCTGCTTCAACCAGAAGCAAAATAATATCCGCTCTGTCAAATATATTCTTTGTTTTTTTGATTCTCAATTCTGAAATGGATGAGATGTCATCTATCCCTGCAGTATCAAGAAACACAACAGGTCCAAGCGGCAAGAACTCCATAACCTTTTCAACAACATCTGTAGTTGTGCCAGGAATAGGAGAAGTTATTGCCACATCCTGATTAGCAATAAGATTCAAAAAACTGGATTTGCCAACATTGGTTCTTCCAAATAATCCTATGTGAAGCCGTAATGATTTAGGCGCTTTTTTCATGTATTCCTCTTTTTTTACACGGATATATTAACGCCAATACAACTAATACTTATAAAGAGAATAAAACATGATGTGTTGACCATTCCCTAAAGTTTTATACTTATTCGTTGCCAAGCATTTTTGAGATTTGATCTATTTGTTTTTGCTTTTTCTTTATAAGCAGGCATGCAGATGCTTTTGCTTTTCCCTCAACAATTGCCCGCGCAAGTTCCATACAGCTTGTAAATCCACACGCGCTGCAGTTTGCCCCAGGAAGAGCTTTGAAAACCTCTTCTATTTTGGGATCAATCTTTACAGCGAACTTTTTTGATGCATAGCCAAGTACAAGTCCAAAGATAAATCCAAGTCCCCCAAGAAGCAGAGTTGCTGTTAAAATGATTTTCATATTAAACAGGTAAATCCCATAAAAGCAAGCGACATTAAACCTGCTATGATGAACGCAATTGGTACGCCTTTCATACACTCAGGCGCGCCGTCGGTTAGATCCAGCCTTTCCCTTATTGCAGACATAAGAAGCAGCGCAATAGTAAAACCCACACCGGCGCCCAGACCATTCACAACGCTTTCTATAAAACCAAGATTAGAATCACTGTTAATTGTTACCAGTCCGAGAACAGCGCAGTTTGTAGTAATAAGCGGAAGAAAAATTCCCAATGCTTGTTGAAGAGCGGGACTTATTTTAGTAATGACCATTTCTACAAACTGAACCAATGTTGCAATCACGAGAATAAATGTAATTGTTCGTAAAAACATTACATCGAACGGGATCAATAAGTAATGCTGTATAACCCATGCAGTCATTGACGCAATGGTCATAACAAATATTACAGCCATTCCCATACCAAAGGCAGCAGAGCTATTTTTGGAAACGCCTATGAATGGGCATATGCCAAGAAATCTATTTAATACATAGTTATTTACCAGAGCTGCGGAAAGGAATATTATGAATAATTTAGTAAAAAACACCATTTATGCTTTTCCTTTTTTCGACAAACTATTAAATAAACCAAGAAACAAGCCAAGAGCTATGAATGCTCCAGGTGGTAAAATCATTATTATCACAGGGTTAAAATTAGTTCCCAATATATGATATCCCCAGATTGTTCCGACTCCAAGTATTTCTCTTACAGCTCCAAGAAGCGCAAGCGCGCCTGTAAATCCTATTCCCATGCCTAATGCGTCCAAAACAGAAGGGAAAACAGGATTTTTGGATGCAAAAGCCTCTGCTCTGCCAAGTATAATACAGTTTACAACGATCAATGGAATAAATATTCCAAGAGATTTATTTAATGCAGGAAAATATGCCTGCATTATAAGCTCCACTATAGTTACAAAAGTGGCAATGATCACAATAAAAGCGGGAATGCGAATATTTGATGGTATAAGTTTTCTGAATAAAGAAACAAGTATATTGGACCCTAAAAGCACAAAGGTAGTAGCTGCTCCCATGCCTATAGCATTTACCAATGAGGTTGAAACAGCAAGTGTCGGACACATACCCAGAATAAGGCGAAATGTGGGATTCTCCGCAAAAATGCCTCTTGAGAAATCTTGTTTAAGGCTCATTCTTGTTTTCTCTCAATCTTTAAAAATTCCGCTATAGATTTTTGCACAGCTTTACTAACAGCGCGCGATGATATAGTCGCTCCGGTAATAGCGTCAATAGTACCATTGTCGGAGTCTTTTTTTAAAAAAACTTGTTTCAAAGTTTTGTTCATAAACTGATCTGTGAACTTCGTTCCTTCTACTCTTGTTCCAAGACCCGGAGTTTCACCCTGCTTGATGATCTTAATATCTTTTATTGTTTTATCCGGATTTAGCCCTATCTTAATTTTAATTGTGCTGCCAAATCCTTTTCCAGACGCATCTAGCGCATATCCTATTAACTTATTCTTTATATAAACCTCATAATAAATATAGTTGCCTTTACGGGTAATTAGCTTAAAACTTGTTGCTTTTGGGAAAATTTCCTTTAGCGCTTTTTCTTCTTCCAGTTTAACTTGTTTTGCAATCGGTTCCTTTGTAACAGTATAGGTTATCCCAAGAATTGCGCCTGAAATAGCGGCAATTATAAACAGAACCATCGCCAATTTTAATATGTTACGCATTTATTTCTCCGAATTTTCTAGGTATTGTCCACTTCCATCTATCTATCAACGGACTTACGGCATTCATTAATAGTATGGAGTATGCTACTCCTTCAGGATATCCGCCTTTCAACCTTATCAGAACTACTATTATTCCAGCTCCTAATCCAAATATAATTTTTCCTCTTGGTGTTATAGGCGTTGTTACATAATCTGTTGCCATGAAGAAAGCGCCAAGGATTAATCCTCCGCTCAGTATGCTGAACAATGCGTCTCCCGTAAATAAGCCGTTCTTACCGAATATCCAGGAAAGCAATGCTACGCACCCAATGTATGAAAGGGGAGTATGCCAAGAAATTCGCTTTCTTATGAATAAATATGCTGCGCCGAGTAGCAACGCAAGAGCGGATGTTTCTCCAATACATCCTCCTATGTTCCCAATAAACAGGTTCCAGTGGGAAGGAAGCCCTTGAGCCAGATTGAGTTTTACTATTGCTAATGGGGTTGCGCAGGTTTCAGCATCAATCCTTCTGAATAAGCCTGATTGCGGCGCGAGCCATGTGGTCATAAAAGTAGGCCATGAAGCCATAAGTATTGCTCTGCCTATAAGAGCCGGGTTGAATATATTGCGTCCAAGACCGCCGAATACTTCTTTCCCAAGTATAATAGCGCACGCAGCTCCAACCGCAGGCAGCCATAAAAGCACTCCCGGCGGTATTATCATGCCTAACAAAAGACCTGTCACAATAGCGCTGCCATTTGATATAGTTTTGCGTCCTCTTATTTTGGATATAACTGCCTCGGTTATTATGGCTGTGAAGATGCTTATTATAACCGGATACAACGCTTGCGCGCCAAAAAAATAAATTCCAATACCAAGCGCAGGCGCAAGAGCTATTATAACATCCCACATTGTCTTTCTAATAGATAAATCGGAATGGATACGAGGAGACGTTGAAATAGTATACATTATTTTTTTAACCGTGTTTTCCCATATTTTATATACTTGACTATCGGTATATTCGCAGGACATACATATGCGCAGGCACCGCATTCCATACAATCCAATAATCCGTATTCTTTTGCGTCCTCAAATCGCTCATTTTTTATAGAGTTGGTTATTACATTAGGTAATATTTTCATAGGGCAGACACTAGCGCAGTTGCCGCATCTTATACAACATTCTTCAGGCTTATCGCAAACCTCGTTCTTTGTTTGCACAAGTATTCCCGATGTGCCTTTAATTACCGGAACATCCGCTGTATATTGTGCGATCCCCATCATTGGGCCACCCATTATTATTTTCCCTGCTTCTTCTTTGGCTCCTCCACATGCCTCTATTAAATTTGAGAATGGAGTTCCTATTCTTACTCTAAGATTTTGCGGATTCCTGACGCCTTTTCCAGTTACAGTTACAATCCGCTCTACCAGAGGTTTTCTTTCTACAACAGATTCATATACTGCAAACGATGTGCCGACATTACTAACTATTGCTCCAACATCCATTGGAAGTTCGCCGCTTGGCACTTCACGTTTCAGGAGAGCTTTTATAAGCTGTTTTTCAGCTCCCTGAGGATATTTTACCTTAAGTGATATCACATCAATATTAAGATCAGGTTCTTTATTAATTTCATCCGCAATTTTTCTAAACGCATCGGGCTTATTACGTTCAATGCCAATTATGCCTTTCTTTACGCCAGTTGCTTTCATTAAAATTTTGAGTCCTATGACAACTTGTTCTGCATATTCCAGCATTAGCCTGTGATCAGCTGTTAGAAATGGTTCACATTCAGCGCCATTTAAAATGTATGTATCAATTTTTTTATTTTCCGGCGGGCTGAGTTTTACATGTGTTGGAAACGCAGCGCCGCCAAGTCCAACAACACCTGCTTCCCGTACAATATGTTTTATCTCTTCCTGCTTGAGCGTTTTCCAGTCTCTTTTTGTTTCTTCAATAGCCCATGTATCAGCCTCATCAGATTCTATGATAATAGATAGAGCTTTAGTTTCTAAAGGATGCAGCATAGGGGAGATATCTATCACTTTACCTGATATTGTTGCATGGACAGGAGCGGATACAAATGTCTTCGTATCACCTATCTTCTGTCCTACCTTAACAATATCTCCGATCTTAACCAGCGGCTCACATACTGCGCCTGTATGCTGCTGCAGGGGAATGATTGCTTTTTTAGGAGGACGAAGATTCAAAATTTTCTTTGCACTTGTGCCGGTTTTAGAATCCTCCGGATGAATTCCTCCATAAAAGCTAAAATTTATCATAATATTTCCCCAGGATTAAGGATTAAGACGCTTCGTCCTGAACCAGAGATTTCTCTCGGTTCGGGGCTTCGCTCTAAGGATTAAGTCTGTAGTGTGTAATGTTTTTACTTAATTCTTAATACTTACAACTTAATACTAAAAAATTGACAGTTTGTAACTTACTTGTTAAAATTCTATGCAATGATATCAACTAATTTTTAGTTTGTCAAAACAGGAAGGTAAAAAAGGGAACGGTCAACACATCATTACCCCCCTGGGCAGAAAAAGACTGATCTAATCTAATCGCAGTATCAAGGTCAATAGGAGGAATCATAAGCAAGCGCTTGTCCAGATTCGGCACCTTATCTTTAGCTAATTGCCA
>JAUWOV010000065.1 GCA_030611945.1 bacterium
GAAGGTAAGTTTTCCTGCGGGCTCGCTCCGTCAAAAGAGAAGGCTCTGGGAAAGGGAATAATTTATGAATAAAAAGCCAGTTCGCTGGCTTATCTGTATATTAATTTTATGCGGGATTCTTCTTGGAGTAGGCGTTTTTTCATTGAGCGTTGGCTCAGCTGGTATACCTTTTAAGAAAATCATACCTTTAATTTTTGGAGGTAGAGGCACTACTGAATACAGCATTCTTTTTGACATACGTTTGCCCCGCATTATTCTTGGTCTTGCGGTAGGGAGCGCTCTGAGCATTGCAGGGGTACTTCTTCAGGGTATGTTTCGCAATCCTCTGGTAGAGCCATATACTCTTGGTATTTCCGGCGGAGCGGCTCTGGGTGTGTGTTTAAACATCGTCTTAAGACTGAATATAATAGGAGGGATATTATCCATCCCAGCAAGCGGATTTCTGGGAGCGATCGTTGTAATTCTTGCTGTTTACTCATTAAGCGCAAGAAAAGGCATATTGAAAATTCAGGGACTTCTTCTTACAGGAGTAATGATAAGTTTTATCTCCTCATCCCTGATTATGCTTATTATGGCTGTTTCCCGCGCAGAGGATCTTCATGGAATTATTTTCTGGATAATGGGTTCTTTAGAAGAACCGAATTTAGTTCTTATAAAAGTAATAGTTTTAATATCTGCCATTGGTTTATTCATATCTTACTTATTCGCTACAGAGCTTAATGCGCTTGCTTTAGGAGAAGAAGAGGCTCTGCATTTAGGGATAAATACAGAAAAGACAAAGAGATTGCTATTTATACTTGCCTCTTTACTCACAGGCTGCGCGGTTTCAGTTGCAGGAGTTATTGGCTTTGTTGGATTAGTTGTTCCTCATTTTATGCGTATGTTTGTTGGAGGAGACCACCGTATACTTCTTATTACGTCCGCTCTTGCAGGCGGGGCATTTCTTATACTTTGCGACACACTTGCCAGAACAATTATTTCTCCCTTGGAACTTCCTGTTGGAGTGATCACAGGAATTATCGGTGGGGCGATTTTTGTCTATTTTCTTAGCAAGAAACAAGTTGTATTAGGAGGCAAGCAGTAATGCTTGAGGTAAAAGATCTAACCTGCGGGTATGACTCAAAATTTATACTTAACCGGATCAATTTCAGAATAGAAAACGGAGGTCTCTGGGGCATAATCGGTCCTAACGGCTCAGGAAAAACAACTCTGCTCAAGGCAATGACCAAAATACTTAAGCTGCGAAAAGGGGAGGTTCTTTTTGAAGGAAAGAATATATTGAAATTTGGATTTAGAGAATTTGCCAGAAAAGTAGCTTTTGTATCTCAGTCTCCGGAAATAGAATTTAATATGACCATAGAAGAATTCGTTCTTCTTGGAAGGATTCCTTATCGCAGACAGTTTCAATTTTTGGAAAGCAAACACGATGAGGAAATTACTGAAGAGGCAATGATCTTAACAGATACTATGAGGTTTAGAAACAGGCTTATAGGAGAGCTGAGCGGTGGAGAGAGACAGCTTGCGATTATTGCCCGCGCGCTTGCTCAGGAGCCGAGATTACTTCTTTTAGATGAGCCAACAGCCCATTTGGATATAACTCATCAAATCAGGGTTTTAGATCTTATAAGAAGATTAAATAGGAAAAACGGACTTACCGTGATTGTGGTTTTACATGATCTTAATCTGGCAAGCGAATATTGCGATAGATTAATTCTTCTTAACAATGGACTTATTCACAAAGTTGGCGCACCACAGGAAGTATTAACATATCAGATTATTGAGGATGTTTACAACACGACAGTAGTAGTTGAAAAAAATCCTATTTCTTCTAAGCCGTACATACTGGTAGTTTCAGAAGAAGAAAAGGCTAAAGTCCCACGATAGAATATTAGGAGGCACATGTCAGCAAAGACAATAATGATTCAGGGAACCGGTTCTTATGTGGGCAAAAGTGTAGTTGCTGCTGCGCTGTGCAGAATATTTACTGCTGACGGTTATAAAGTAGCGCCATTTAAGGCGCAGAACATGGCTCTAAATTCCTTTGTGACCAAAAATGGTGAAGAGATGGGAAGAGCCCAGGTTGTTCAGGCAGAAGCTTGTGGAATAGAACCTTCAGTTGATATGAATCCTGTTTTACTCAAGCCATCATCAGATGTGGGATGTCAGGTTATTGTTATGGGAAAACCTGTTGGGAATATGGATAGTGTTACATACCATAAGCATAAGCCAAAGTTGATGAATGTGGTAACAGGGGCCTTTAACAGGCTTGCAGAGAAAAATGACATAGTTGTAATAGAAGGAGCAGGTTCTCCGGCAGAGATTAATCTGCGAAAGAATGATATTGTTAATATGAGTATTGCCGAAAAAATAGATGCGCCTGTAATACTTGTCGGAGATATAAATCTAGGCGGAGTTTTTGCGTGGCTTGTCGGAACTATGGAGCTTCTATCGGATAACGAAAAAAAACGTGTTAAGGGATTTTTAATAAACAAGTTTCGTGGAGATGCAAGTCTTCTAAAATCCGCAATAACATTTTTGGAGAAAAGAACGCAGAAACCTGTTCTGGGTGTGATCCCGTATTTTACTGATATAAAGATTCAGGAAGAAGATTCTGTATGTATTGATCCTTACAAGCGAAGTCTTTCTGCGAGAGATAAGGATAATATAAGGATAAAGGTTATTTATTTGCCACACATTTCCAATTTTACGGATTTTGATATGCTGGAAAAAGAACACGGTGTGGAACTTGAGTATATTAAGCGGCCTGATGAGCTTAGACATGCAGATGTTATCATAATTCCCGGCAGTAAGAATACAATAGATGATCTGGCAGTTCTGAGAAAGAAAGGATTTGTATCAAAAATAAAAGAATACAGCAGAAAGGGAGTTTCTATAATTGGTATATGCGGCGGCTATCAAATGCTTGGTAAAGAAATTATTGATCCGGATCATATTGAAACTAAAAAAACAAACATAAAAGGGATGGGTTTGTTGGATATCACTACAACAATAAAAAAAGAAAAACAAACTCATCAGATAAAAGCGTATGATAACCTTTTCTCCTCAGGCATAATACATGGTTATGAGATACATATGGGCCGGACGCACTTAGGTAATACAGCAAAACCAATTTTTGAGATATTCGAGAGATCCGGCAAAAGGGTTAACATAAAAGACGGTACAAAAAATCGTGATAGGAGAGTATGGGGGACGTATATTCACGGGGTTTTTGATAATGATAATTTTAGGGCTGCATTTTTAAATAATATAAGAAAATCCAAGCAGTTACCAGAAAGAGGATTAAGTAATTTATTTGATAAGGAAAAGGAGTACGATAAACTAGCTTCATTAGTGAGAAAAAGTGTGGATATGAAAAAGATATATTCTATAATGGGGTTAAAAGCAGGATTAAGGATTAAGGCGCTTCGCTCTAAGGATTAATTTATAGTGTGCGATGTTTTTACTTAATTTTTAATCCTTATGACTTAATACTTAGGAGTAGATTGAGTATGTTAGAAAAAGGACTTACACAGGTATATACCGGAAATGGTAAAGGCAAGACAACAGCAGCAATAGGACAAGCAGTTCGCGCTAAGGGCAGAGGGTTAAATGTTTACATGATACAATTCCTGAAAAAAGATGATAGTTCAGGAGAACAAGTTGTCCTGAAAAAGCTGGGAATTAAACTTCAGTGTTTTGGGGGAGATTATGCTTTCCAAAGATTAACGCAGAAGGAAATAAAAAAAGCAAAAGGATTTTTTAAGAAAATTATAGATGAGATTGCTAATGAGATAGAACAAAAGAGTTATGATATAGTGATACTTGATGAAATAAATCTTTTGATAAGAAGAAATTTACTTGATAAAGAGATGCTTGTGGAATTTATTAAAAACAAGCCCCAAAATACAGAACTTATTCTAACAGGCAGGGGAGCAGATAAGGAGATTATTGAGCTTGCTGGTTTGGTAACAGAGTGTAAGAAGGTTAAACATCCGTATGATAAGAAAATAAAAGCGAGGCTTGGAATTGAGTTATGAGTTTACTACTTGATAGACTTAAAAAAGGCGAAGTTTTAGTATCTGACGGCGCTATGGGCACAATGCTTCAGAATAAAGGATTGAAAGTAGGAGAGTGCCTTGAAGAATGGAATATAACTCATCCAAAAGAAATCAGAGCAGTTACGGAAGCTTATTTTGAGGCTGGGAGCGATATGGCGCTAACGAACACATTTGGTGGGTCAAGATTTAAGCTTGCAAAATTTGGTTTAGAGGCAAAGGTTGTAGAATTCAACAAAGCAGGTGTTAGCCTGGCTAAGAAAGTTGCACTGCAATACGGAGGAATTGTTGCAGGTTCTGTTGGACCAACAGGAGAATTTATGCAGCCGCTGGGCACTGTAACAGAAGACGAGATGCATAATGTATTTAAGGAACAGGTTCTTGCTCAAATACAGGGCGGAGCAGATGCAATATGTATAGAGACCATGACTTCTCTTGAAGAAATTTCTATTGCTATAAGGGTTGTAAAGGAAAATACAAATGTTCCTGCTATTGGTACAATGACATTTGACAAGGGAATGCAGAGGTATAAAACAATGATGGGTGTGAGTATAAAAGAGGCTGCTCTTGGATTAGAAAAAGCAGGTGCGGATATTATAGGAACAAATTGTGGTAATGGAATTGGACCTATGGTGGATATAGTCCGAGAAATGAGGGAATATTCTTCCAAGCTCATACTTGTGCATGCTAATGCCGGGATTCCCGAGTTAATAGATGGGAAAACTTGTTTCAGAGAGACTCCTGAAGATATGGCAGAAAAAGTTCCGGCCCTCATAAATGCAGGAGCGAATATCATAGGAGGTTGCTGCGGCACAACACCTGAACATATAAGAGCTATTAGAAATGCAGTAGATAGAAGGTAAAGCTCTAAGGATAAAAAAATATGGATTCTATATATTAATTGTTAGATTGTAGAGGTAATAAATATATGAAAACACTTCTAAAAATCTGTCTTATTTTAATTGCTTTTGATTGCTATGCTGAAACTGCAGCATTAGAACATGCCAAGAAACAGGTGAAGCAAATGCTAAGGGATAGGCCTAAGATGGCGTATTTCTTAACAAAAGATAATAAAAAAGTTGTCATAGATGAGAACGCAATGCCATATAAATATGCATTGCAATTTTACTCAAAAAGAGTAAATACAGAATTTATTTTTTGGTCATCTGAAGACCCTAAAAAACCAGCAGGCTATCGTGCAGATCATATAATACCACGACACGGAAAACCAGGTAAAATAAGATTAAGAAAAACATTTAAAATAAATGGTAGAAATAGGGATCTAGCAGCTGATCAATTATGGGGTAGTTTTATCTATGAAACTATAAATATAAAAAATGCCAAATATTTTATTAAATATTACAAAGATGCTGTTAATGGGAAACTTAACAGAAATGAGTATGTAACATTAAATCAAAAACTAGAATATTCTGCTCTGGTAAAGAGAAAAGAGATGTTTGTAAGGGATTGGTTGCCTTGGGCCAGAAAAAATAAAATTAGATTGAATGCTGCCTTATATGGCATAAATGTCCCTTCGAGTTTTGAGGATTGGATAAGAGGGTGTCTCTACACATATTGGGAGAATTACTATGATAATGTCTTATTCCCTTATTTAGAAAAGGTAAAGAAATATCAAAAATCAAAAAGGAGGTAATGTAGATGGAAATTATTGGAGAGAGAATTAATACAAGTAGAAAGCATATTAACAAGGCTGTTAGCGAGAAGGACACGGAATATATTCAGGAGCAAGCTAGGATGCAGGATAAAGCAGGTGCTGATTATATAGATGTTAATGCAGGAACCAGTGTATCCGCAGAGATAGGAGACCTGGAATGGCTTATGGATATTGTGCAGGAGGTTACGGATAAATCACTATGTATTGACAGCGCAAATTCTAAGGCTATTGAGTCTGCTCTTAAAAGAAATAAGAATGGAACACCTATTGTCAATTCCATAACAGGAGAAAAGAATAGAATTGACAGCATTTTGCCGCTGGTTAAGGAATATAATACCAAAGTAGTGGCTCTTACTATGGACGATTCAGGAATGCCCGAGAATCTTGAGAAAAGAGTTGATGTAGCAAAGAAGCTGGCAGATAGATTAACATCGGAAGGCATATCTTTGGACAGAGTTTATTTTGATACATTGATAAGGCCAATAAGCACAAATCCTGAGCAGGTAGGATATGTGCTTCAGGCAGTGAGCATTATAATGAAAGAATTGAAAGGAGCTCATACAATATGCGGTCTTAGCAATGTATCCTTTGGTCTGCCTAAAAGAAACCATATTAACAGGTCATTCTTATCCTTGATGATCCATGCAGGACTTGATGCTGCAATTATTGATCCTACAGAAGAAAATATGCTCTCAACAATTTATGCAACTCAGGCGTTAATAGGCAAGGATAACTTCTGTATGGAGTATATAACAGCAGACAGAGAGGGGAAGTATTAACGCATTAGACCATGACGGTATTATTTCTCAAAGATTGCATAGTTACGAATTAAGACCTCAGCAGCTTCAGATGTCAGAAGCGATTGACGAAGCTATAAAACTTAACAAACATCTGGTAGTAGAAGCGGGCACTGGAGTAGGGAAAAGCCTTGCGTATCTGATTCCTTTCATAATTTATACCGCTGGGAACAATAAGAAAGTTATAATTTCAACCTATACAAAGACGCTTCAAAACCAGTTATGTTCAAAGGATCTGCCGTTTTTGAAAAGATCGCTTGGGATAGAATTTAATTACGCATTATGTCTGGGTTCTGAAAACTATTTATGTTTAAGGCGGCTGAATGGTAAAAATATATACGACTTGTTTGATTCAGACGCTCAGTTCAGTGAGATGGAGAAAATATTTAATTGGTCTTCTAAAACAAAATCGGGCATCAAATCGGATTTAGATTTTATTCCCAGAAGCGGAGTATGGAATAATGTATGCAGAGAACCGGATCTGTGTTTGGGAAAGAAGTGTTCTTTCAAAGATGATTGTTTCTATAGAAAAGCGAAGAACATGGAGAGAAAATCTCATATTTTAGTAACAAACCATTCCCTGTTTTTTACTAATATTGCCTCAGGCGGTCAGGTTCTGCCAAATTTTCACGCCGTAGTATTTGATGAGGCCCAAACACTGGAAAAGGTAGCAACAAGTTATCTTGGCATAGAACTAAGCAATACAAAAATTAAATATCTGTTTGATTCAATATATAATCCAAGAACAAACAAAGGACTACTAACCAAATTCAATAGCCTGAATAGGCGAACAATAAAGGATATTAAGGAATGTTTGACCGAGTCAGAGCAGGCATCTCAGAATTTTTTTCAGGGAATAAGACAAATGTTCGGCGCGGAAAACGACGCAAAAAGAATAAGGACAAAGAACATTGTTTTTAATTACCTGGAAGAACCATTAAAACGTCTTGCAGGCTCTTTATCTGAATTATTGGATTATGTAAAAGACGAAGAAGACGAGCTTTTAATAAAATCGTATGCGAAGAGGTGTGTTGATATATCAAAAGCCGTGTCGTTTATTTTAAATCATGAAAAGGACGATTATGTTTATTGGATTGAAATATCAAAAAGAAAAAGAGCTGTAAAATATTCGCTTTTTGCTGCGCCAATAGAGATTGCAGAGGAGTTAGACAAGCAATTATTCAGCGAAATAAAACCTGTTATACTTACATCCGCCACATTATCTACAAATAATAATTTTGGATTTATAAAAAAGCGTCTCGGGATAAAAGACTGTAATGAATTGCTGCTGGGGTCACCTTTTGATTATGAAAAGAATGTTCTCTTATATATTCCTAAGAAGATAGAAGACCCAAATCATAAATTTGAAGTATTCCAAAAGCAAGTCCTTGAACACATCAAAAAAATAATAGATATTATGAAAGGGAGGATATTTATATTATTTACAAGTTATAAGATGTTAAATACTATATTTAACGATTTAATCTTGAGTTACAAAGATATAAATTTATTAAGACAGGGAGATAAACCTCGTTATGAGTTACTTGCAAATTTTAAAGAAAATAAGAATTCTGTTTTATTGGGAACAACCACTTTTTGGCAAGGGATAGATGTTCCGGGAAAAGCTTTGGAATGTGTGATCATTACAAAATTACCTTTTTCTGTTCCGGATGATCCTATAACAGAAGCAAAAATGGAACTTATAGAATCAAGAAATGAGAATCCTTTTATCACGTATCAGGTACCGCAGGCAATAATGATGTTTAAACAGGGATGTGGAAGACTTATAAGGAATAAATCGGATAGAGGCATAGTAGGAATTCTAGACCCGAGGATTAAAACCAGATATTATGGAAAATCGTTTATTAACGCTTTACCGAAATGTAGACATACTTTTGATGTTAATGAGATAAAAGACTTTTTGGAAAAAAGCTATAGTGTGAAAATATGAAATTACTTCTGCACACCTGTTGCGCTCCTTGTTTAACATATCCATATAAGATACTTTCAGAGGAAGGAGTACAAGTATCAGCATTTTCTTATAATCCGAATATTCATCCATTTACAGAGTATACTAAGAGATTACATTGCGTCAAAGATTATACTGGGGAAAGAGGAATAAAACTGATTATAAAAGATGACTATGCTCTGGAAGAATTTATCAGGCAGGTTGTGTTCAGGGAAAACAATAGATGCGGGATATGTTATAGGATCAGATTAGCTGAAACAGCTAAAACCGCAAAATCGGGAAAGTTTGATGCATTCTCCACAACAATGCTCATAAGTCCCCACCAGAAACACGACTTAATTAAAAGCATTGGAGAATCGGTTGCAGCCGAGTTTGGCATTAATTTTTTCTATAAGGATTTTAGAGATGGCTATAAAGAAAGCATACACCTCTCCAAGGATGCAGGGCTATATCGTCAGCAGTATTGCGGCTGTATATATAGTGAGAAAGAACGGTATCGGCGCTCCAGAAGTATCCCCATTTTTTTGCAAAAAAATGGGGATACTTTCCCAGGACACAGTTCTTGACATGATATGTATGATTTGACATACTCGCAGGTATGATGAATAGGATTAAAATTCTTCCGGAACATGTTTCCAACAAAATTGCAGCAGGTGAGATTGTCTTAAGGCCTGCATCAGTAGTAAAAGAACTTATAGAAAATTCCATAGATGCTGAGGCAACAAGAATTACAGTAAATATCAAAGCTGGCGGGCAAAAACTAATAGAGGTAACAGATAATGGAATTGGAATGATGTCTGACGATGCTGCGCTTGCTTTAGAGCGTTTTTCAACAAGCAAAATTAGAAATGCAGACGATATCTTCCAAATAAATACACTTGGGTTTAGAGGCGAAGCTTTGCCTAGTATAGCTTCAGTTTCAAGATTGGAACTTATAACCAAATACAAAGACAAGCATTTAGGCTTTCTCATAAAAACAGTTGGCGGAAGAATAGAAAAATCTCAAGTAACAGGCTCCGCCGATGGAACAACAGTGAGGGTTGAGGATCTGTTTTTCAACACACTTCCCAGACGCAAGTTCCTAAAATCAGAATCAACAGAGATGTCACATATCCTGAATGTTGTAACTTTTGAAGCTCTTGCTAAACCTGATATATACTTTAAACTTGTTCATGATAGACGTGAACTTATTAATATAGGGTCGTCTCATGATCTCTTAAAAAGAATAACAGCCCTTTTTGGAGAACAAATATCAAATAATCTGCTGCCCATAGAAGGAGGAAACGACCTTTTAAATATCTACGGTTTTATTTCCAAACCAGAAGAAACACGCGCTAATAGAAACAGCCAGCTGATATTCATAAACAAACGATGCGCTCATAATAAATCTATATCTCACAGCATATACGAAGCCTATCATGCACTAGTGCCAAGAGGCAGATTCCCGGTAGTCTTCATTTTTATAGATACACCCCCTGCTGCTATTGATGTGAAT
>JAUWOV010000008.1 GCA_030611945.1 bacterium
CCTCTGTTTTATTGTCTGTTCCTGCAACAAGATAGTTATAGTTGCCGGAGAAATAATACAAAGTAAGCATTCTGAGTCTCGGCTTTATATTTGCTATAGAGATACGATTATCTGAAGAAGGCAGAATTCTCAGAAATTTCTTAAATGGCTCATCAAGAGATATTTTTTTAACTGGAATTGAGAACTTGTTTGCAATCAGAAATGCCATATCTTCATCATTACTATGACTCTCACATGGCATTATTAACCCAAGACAATTGTCCTTGACAGCCTTCCGGCAAAGAACCCCAACACAAGCAGAATCTATGCCTCCGCTAAGACCAAAAACTAAACCTTTGGCTCCGGACTTCTCAACTTGCTCTTTAAGCCATGAAACTATCTTTACTGATATATTATCCATTTTTATATTTTATTGCACAAACAGCATCTCTCTGTATTTTGGTAAATCCCAATGTTCATCAGCCACAACACATTCAAGTTCATCAACATGTTTTCTTATATGTTCCATTAGCGGTTTTAATTCTTCAAAGAACAAATTGGCTTTTTCATCTACTTCCAGATTGCCGGCCTTTTTCAGAAGTTTCTCCATCCTGCATGTATGCTTTCTTACATAATATATCTTATCTGTTACATCAATTAAGTGATTTTTGAGATCTTCGAAAACTTCTTCTTTAACTCTTAAGTCCGCATTCTTCTTTAAACTAACCAGGTCTGTAAGATTCCTTGCCAAAAGCCCCTGATAATCAAAACCTGCCGGTACTACGTTTGAGTCCACCATTTCACGCAAAGTATTGGCTTCAATTTCCAGCTTCTTACAATACATATCCATCCATATATTATATCTTGAAATTAATTCTCCCTTTGTAAGCACACCATATTTTTCAAACAGCGCTATGTTCTCCTCCTTAATAAGAGCCTTCAAGGCATTAGGCGTTGAGGGTTCATTGATCAGCCCTCTTTTTTCAGCCTCTTTTATCCAGCCTTTAGAATAATTATCACCTTCAAACCTGATCGATTTTGTTTCTTCAATGATCTTTTTCAATACAGACAGCGCCCTCAAATTAAAATTCTTGTGATCAGACTCCTTTTTTATCCTATCTGCAATATAATCTACTGATTCTGCAACGATTGTATTGATAACCATAATAGGCGTTGAAATATTCTGAGAACTGCCAACCGCTCTAAATTCAAACTTGTTACCGGTAAAAGCAAAAGGAGATGTTCTGTTCCTGTCAACTGCATCTTTATCAAAGGTCGGTAATTTGCCAATGCCAAGATGGACAATATCCTGTTTACTGAATTCCGCCTTCTTACCTTTTTCTATTGTATCAAGAACCTTTGTCAACTGAGCGCCGATAAATACTGACATAACTGCAGGCGGGGCTTCATTAGCTCCAAGTCTATGTTCATTACCTGCTGATGCTATACTGGCATTTAACAGATCAGCATGTTTGTAAACAGCACGAATTACGGATATTAGCAATATCAGAAACTGTAAATTGTCCTCCGACGTATTCCCATGATTAAAAAGATTGTTTTTATTATTATCCGACAGAGACCAATTAATATGCTTCCCACTTCCGTTTATACCTGCAAACGGTTTTTCATGTAAGAGGCACACCATGTCATGTTTCAAGGCAATCTTTTTGATAATATCCATAAGAAGCTGATTGTGATCTGCTGCAACATTGGAGTCCTCAAAAATAGGAGCAAACTCAAATTGATGAGGAGCAACTTCATTATGTCTGGTCTTTAAAGGAATACCTAATTTATACGCCTCAATACTTACATCATTCATATAATTTATAACGCGCTCTTTAATTGAGCCAAAGTATTGATCCTCCAACTGCTGTCCTTTTGGAGACGATGCTCCAATCAGTGTGCGTTCTGTCATAAGTAAATCCTGCCGCATTCTATAGAACCGCTTATCTATTAAAAAATATTCCTGTTCAGCGCCGCAATCCGAAAAGACCCTTTTTGCGTCCTTACGCCCGAAAAGCTTTAAAAGCCTAATTGCTGCTTTGTTAATAGCTTCATCGGAGCGCAGTAGAGGAAGCTTTTTATCAAGCGCTTCTCCATGATATGAAATGAATATGGATGGTATACACAGAGTCTTTCCAAGTTCGCACTCTATAATAAACGCAGGGCTTGAAGGATCCCATGCCGTATACCCGCGCGCTTCAAAGGTAGTTCTTATACCTCCGCTTGGAAAGCTGGACGCATCAGGCTCACCATGAATAAGCATTGATCCGCTAAACTTCTCAATAGCTCTGCCTTCTCCATCAGGAGAAATAAAGCTATCATGCTTTTCAGCTGTAAGACCTGTCATGGGCTGAAACCAATGCGTATAATAAGTTGCGCCTTTCCCAATTGCCCAATCCTTCATTGCATTTGCTATTTCATCTGCTTCCTTCTTGCTGATTATTTTTCCTTCATCAAGCCAGCGCTTAAATGACTCAAAGGTCTTTTTGCTTATATGTTTTTTTATTACAGGAATACTAAACGTATTTTTACCAAAATAGCTTGATACTTTTTTAGGTAACTTTTCCACGTTCAATTTAACACCGCTAATTTTTCCCAATACATCTTGTCTTATGCTCATCTTATCCCCTCTCCTGATATAGTCTGCCTTGAAATGTATCCATTTGTAGAAGTTTCTCTTCTATTTTACCCAGCACCTTATTTTTGTCAACAATCTGTGCTGGCTGGCTCTATCCGCCCAGCACCAGATATACTAATCTTTCTCTTGTTCCCATCTGGCTATAATCTGTACAGCTTTTTTGTTTTCCGGGAATAATCCGAGAACCTGTTTGTAACAGTCTATTGCCTTTTGTGTATGTCCTTGAAATTTATACGAGAAAGCAAGGAATCTGAGTATGCCTGCTTTGTCATATTCATCCATTTCAGCCTGTGATTTGAGAGCCTTCTCAAAATAGTATTGAGCTTTTTTATAATCCTTTAGCCTTGAAAAATAGACTATCCCAATTTGCGTAGATATTTGGTAGCCATCCGGGTTGTTTTTTATTCCCTCTTTCAAGAATTTAATGGCTTCCTCCGTTTTCCCAAGTCTAAATGCGAGCCAGTATCCTCCAACAGCGTATGCCCTCACGTGATGAGGATTGAACGTGGTAGTAAGCTTGAACCACGGCATAAGTTCATCCTCTCTTTTACTATGCAGGTGCTCTGTAATATTCGGCTTGAGATTGTATTCAAGCTTAGCAAAGAGTTTGTCCAGTCTGTTATGCTTTAACTCGTGTCCATGCTCTGTTCCTTTGTGTTCATGTTCATGTTTGTGCTGCGTATGTCCTCCTATGCCTGCCTCTTCTAAAATATGGCAGTGTGAATGTTCAGTTACTCCCTTATGAAGATATTCGTCTGTTTTCAGCCACAACAGATCTGCGGAACCAGAAAAGACACCGCCTAAAATTTTACTTATAATTTCTCCGCCCGGAATAACAGAAACACTGCTAGCCTCAGAATAATGATAGGTTTGAAGAGGAATCTGAAGTAACAAGACACAAAGCAACAAAGCACAAAGGCACAAAGGCACATTGTAGGGGCGGTGCTTGCCCCCGCCCGTTCCCAGTTTTTTCACAACTGCTTTCTCTGAAACTTCAATGTCCCTATCAGCAGAAAGATAGATATATAAACAACAGCGTATATCGTTACTGTTATTATTACCCATGCCGGGACTGGCGGCCATTGGTGAACTATCTTTTTTGACAGGTCAAAATAATCAAGATGAGGAATGATATAATTAAGAGACTTGAGCATCCAGACAAGGAACGCTCCGCACTTATCAAGCGCGTCTGAGATAGCTTTGCCAATCCAATGTCCCAGAATAAAATAAAGGATTGAGACTGTAACATTTGCGGCATTTGTCATAAAGGCTGACAGACATATAACAATAGAGGATATGAGCATTAACTGAAGAATATGCAGGAATATCCCCTGTATTAAAATACCCGACACACTGCTTCCTTTAGAAAGCAGGAGAATAATGAATATTCCCTCAAAAACCAGAAAACAGAATATAGAAATAAGCGATGTTCCAAGCCATTTTCCTATAATAAATTCAGACCTTTTTAGAGGTTTTGCCATCAACGGATAAATCGTGCGGCTGTTCAGTTCGGTGGGCAGCTGTCTTGCTCCAACAACAACAGCAATAATTACAGTTATATAGGTAACGATAAGAAAGGATAATTCTGTAAAATACTTTACTAATCCTGTTAGAGAGAAAAAACTTGCCATTGCAGCTACAGCCATTATTGCAACAGATAAAATAAATAAAACGTAGATTTCTTTTTTTCTGATAGATTCCTCAATTACATTTTTCGCAATAATCCATGCAGCTCTCATGCTCTTTTATCCTTTATCGTCCGGACGAAAATATCTTCTAAAGAAGCTCGCCCCGAACCAGATTTATCTTGGTTCTTGGTATTAATTTTCCCAACAATTTGGTCCAGCTTCTCAGTCTTTAGAATTTGTCCTCTGTCAATTATTCCCACTCTGTCACAAATCAGTTCTACTTCCGAAAGCTCATGCGAACTAAAAAATATGGTTTTACCTTTATTCCTGAGTTCCAGGATAATATCGCGCATTTCTCTTTTTCCGATTGGATCAAGCCCTGAATTTGGTTCATCAAGTATCATAACGTCAGGGTCATTTATAATAGCCTGCGCAAGCCCAAGACGTTGCTGCATGCCTTTTGACAGGTTACGAATAGGAGTATTCTTTTTCCCCATTAACCCAACAATTGCCAAAACGGAGTCTATTCTACTGTTCAATGTAATTTTGTCTATACGAAACAATTTTCCGTACATTGTGAGGATTTTGGAAGGCGTAAGATATGGATAATAATAAGCCGTTTCCGGTAAATATCCAATTCTAAACCTGTTTTTTAATGAGGAAGATTTTTCATCCAGTATAATTGCCTCGCCATTAGTAGGACGCATAAAGCCCAATAAGACATTGATAGTTGTTGTTTTCCCCGCTCCATTAGGACCTATAAATCCAAATATTTCACCTTTGTAAGCGCGCAGGTTTATGCCCTTTAAAGCAACCGTTTTTTCTCTGCCCACTCTATATTCCGCATGAAGATTTTTAATTTCTATTACTGGTTCCACACTAAAATCCAAAATTCGAAATTCGAATTTTTAGTATTAAGTTATAAGGATTAAGAATTAAGTAAAAAACGTCACCTACTACAAACTTAATCCTTAAAGCGAAGCGTCTTAATCCTTAATCCTGTCTTTCTTTACGAATATACTAACATCTTATGGTATTGTCAAGACGTCAAAAATTTTTGCCTATATGAGCAGTATGTCAAAATATTTTGCCTAACAATCAACCGCCGACTTCAGTCGGCGGAACTTCAACCATGAAGAATTTTCGGGGAAGACATCCCCCTAGTTCCGCTTGCGGCGAAACTATCCCCCTTTGAAGGGGGATTTAAGGGGATGTGCCCCTGACATCTTTGGCACGAAAAATGCTAGTATATAAAATAGAAGGAAAAATTTATTGAAGAGGAGGTGAATAAGAAATGATTAAATTACTGAGAAGTAAGAAAGGTTTTACGCTAGTTGAGATCATGATCGTTGTTGCGATCATCGGTCTTCTTGCAGCAATAGCCATTCCAAACTTCATCAAGTCCAGAAACCGCTCCAGAGACGCTGTATGCACAAACAACATGAAGCAGATCGCGTCTGGTCTTGAACAGGTATGTATGGAGAATAATATGGATGCTACTACAGCTGGCGCTGGTCTTGCCTGGAGCGTAGCTCCTACATCAAATGGATGGGGCTTAGTAACTGCAGCAGGTCCACCTATAATTCACGGATACCTAAAGACAGTTCCTACATGTCCAATTAATGCAGCCAACGCTTATGTGGCGAATGCAACAGCAGCTGGAGTGTTTCAGATTGTATGTGCAAACGCTGCAGGTCATAGCCCGAGTTTTCTGGGCAGTGTTGCTACTCCATTTCAGCTGCCATAAGACCAGTTGCTGAAAGTTGTAAAAGGACGCAAACGGCGGCGGGGATTTCCCGCCGCTTGTGTGTCCCGCGAAAGGTGTTTGCGAATGATAAGAATTTTGAAAGACAAGACAGGATTTACGATTGTTGAGATTATGATCGTTGTTACGATCGTAGGGCTTTTATTAACTATAGCTATGCCTAATTTTGTCAAATCAAGGACGAGGTCAAGAGATGCTGTATGCGCGGACAATATGAGCCAGATCGCGTCTGCTCTGAAACAGGTATGCATGGAGAAAGACCTTGACGTTGCTAATGGCGGCGCTGGATTTGCAGTTGGAGCAATTGCGTGGAATGCTGTTCCCACGAACAATGGATGGGGAGTGGTAGGAGCGACATCTTATTTGAAAACAGCTCCTGTGTGTCCTGTTAGTACAGCCAATGCTTACACAGTGGGTTCTGACACAAAGGGTACATTTCTGATCTTGTGCCCAAACATTACAGGACATGGAGCAAAATTTAGGAGTGATTACAGTGCGCCAAGTTATTACACAACGCAGTAAGACCGCTTGGAAGAGCGAGAAAGGACTGACATTTGTAGAAGTTATGGTGGCTATTCTGATTATCAGCATAGTGGCTACCAGCATACTTGTCTCATACAATCTTTCATACAGGTTCGCCATAAGGAACACTAACAGGACTGTTGCTGTTCAGATAGCTCAGGCCACAATAGAAGAGGAAAAAAGGAATGGATATAATGGGGTTGTATCCTGGGGACCTACTGCTAATAATCCCTATCTTGGAAACACACCCAATATGACTACGCAGGTAACTGTTTCACAACCAACAACAGATGTGAGAATGGTAACTGTTGCTGTAAGCTGGACTGACAGGGATAGAACAGTAAATGAAACCTTGCAGACTCTATTAACACAAAGATAAATATGGAAATTTTAAAAAAATTTAAAATTGGTAATTCAAAGGCGTATACAATAATGGAGATGACCATAGCTTCAGCATTGCTTATTATGGTTGCTCTGTCTATTGCAATGCTTTCCATTATAGGCATGCGCATGTTTGAGAGAGGAGTTGGCCAGACAAACGTACAAAGAAGATCTCGCGTAGCGTTGGATAAGATCTCTCGCGATATACGAAATTCAACAACGACTCGCATCCTTAATAGCTATACTGATAGAACTGTAAGTATGCAGGGAGATTACATAGAAATTGGCAATGAGGGATATTATTTTAGCGGAACAAAAATCAGGTTTATAGATAATCTTACTGCGGACAACACGGCTAGCGAGGCTGATGATAAGCCTGTTGTGGACGGAGTCGGGAAAATTGGTGGAGCGAATATTTTTACAAACGATTGGACTGATATGATTACTATTGAATTCAGCGTTACTGATCAAAGCAGAACCAGAGGGAATCAAAGCGCTGATTTTATAACAAGCGTATATAAAAGAAATTAACAAGGGGGTGAAAGGCAATGATTAAGTTGCTGTATAGTAAAAATAGGTTTTGTAAAGGCACAGCTATGATAGCCGCTCTTATATTTCTCCTCATTTCCGCTATTGCAACAAGCAGCTATCTTGTTCTCGTTACAAATGAGGGCAGAATGACTGACCAGCTGAATGACTCAGTAAGAGCATTTTATCTTGCTGAAGCTGGTGTAGAACAAGCAATATATCAGTTGAGTCAAAATCAAATGGCTCCTAACGCGGCTGATATCGGAACAGCGCTGGCTCAAATTCAAATAGGCGCTGACCCGCAGGAAACCTATTGGGTTGACATGACTTATAATACTCTTTCCGGTCCAGACAGTGTAACTGTGATATCAATAGGAAATTTTCACGGACGGACAAGAACCATAAAGGTGATGGCATCTCTTGAGTCAGCCCTTCCAAGATTTATGGTGCTTGTAGATACAGCTAACTGGGGTTCCGGGAATGGAGCGAAGTATGGAAGAGATGACGGGGTCTCTCCACGCGGCACGCCTTTTTCTCCGGCAAACAGGATGAGGATGTATCTGAAAGGAAATTACGCTGCTTCAGTGAATGTTGACATTTTTGGCGACCTTTTCGCTGAAGGCAATTTCTCTTCCAAAGCCAGTTCAGACGTGCATGGAGACGCGTACCTTGGCGGGATTTTTGATAACGGCGGAATCATAGATGACGGCTGGAATATAGGAGATGGAGATCTTCCCGTTGACCTGCACACATTGCAGCCTGACCAAATAGTAGAATATCCAATACTGGACATGACGTTTTATGCGGCAAATAATGACCTGGCGCTGGTGGGAACAAAATATCTAGACTTTACGGATAATGGCACTTCTACAACTGTAAAGGAATACAGTGATGCTTCCTATACGACGTTACTCTCAACCTCTGTATTGCCGCAGGAAGGAGTGCTTTATGTGGATGGAGACGCGCATGTCAGGGGAACAATCAAAGGACATGTTACTGTAGTGGCATCTGCCGATATATTATTTCAGGGAGATGTAGACTATGCAAACGGCACAAGTTATTCGGACGAAAGCGATTCAGCCGCTTACCTGGCGGCAGACGACCTTTTCTTTCTCAGGCAGAATCTTAACGTTTCAGGAATATTCTATACGGCGCCAGGAGGACAATTTACATCCTCAAGTGGAGACGCTAATAAACAAACATTGAATATATATGGCAATAGGATTATGGCAACTCAAAGCAATATGGGACCGTATAAGACTAGGAACTATTTGTACGATTCACAGATTTATAATTTCCCACCGCCGGGACTTCCTGTCAGACCAATTATCCAGTCATGGGCGGATGTAGGAAAATAATATATGGAGGACAAAGTGAACATTAAATTAGTCGTAATATCAGTGCTTATCATTACCATTGTCTTAGTTGCGGTTGGATATTTTTTATTGACTGCAAGAGAAGAGCTTGTTGATACAGGCTATCATTCTCAGGTTGTAAAGCAGGACGCTGTAATAGAGGCGCAGCAGACGGAAGAGTTTGAACCATTGGAAGAACGTAAGAAAGTTATTAAAAAAGAAGCTAAGCAGGTTGAGTCAAATGACAAAAAACCTCGTTCTGAGTATAACGACATGCCTCCTATGGATTAGACGTGTGGATTTTGACAAAAATGTTTTGCAGTGATAGAGTAATCTTAAATTTAGAAAGGTATTTATGGCGATTTCAGGACTTTTCAGCGCAAAGCCTAAATCTGAAACCGGTTTAGGGCTTGATATAGGAAGCGGGACTGTTAAGGTTGTCAGACTCACAGGCAAAGGCAGCAGTGTATCATTAGACGGGGTCGGTGTGGCTGGAATAACGGAAGATACCAAAGCCGGCGTTATCACTGCAGTCAAAAAGGCATCTGAGGAAGCGAATGTTACAACAAACAGGGTTGTTACAGGTGTTTCGGGACAATCGGTAATTGTCCGATATATCCGCGTTCCCAAAATGGCAGAAGAAGACCTTAGCGCTTCCTTGAAGTATGAAGCCGCAAAACACATTCCATTTGACATAAATGATGTAGAAATGGACTTTCAGGTTCTGGATAGCGCGGCAAAAGACACAAAGACAATGGAGATTCTGCTTGTCGCCGCTAAGAAAGACATTATCAATGAGCGGCTGGAACTATTAAAAGCCTGCAATTTGGACACGGTTGTTATTGATGTTAATTCTTTTGCTATTGCGAACGCTTTTGAAAACGCGCTCGGTTCCGTGTTTAAGAAAAAGGATAATGCGCTCTCGCTTATAAATATCGGCACTCGTATGACAAGCATAAATATCCTTGATAACGGTGTCTCAAAGCTCACAAGGGATGTAGATATTGGCGGAGCGGATAAAAATATCATATCTCCGCTTATCAGCGAAATACGTAAGTCATTTGATTATTATGAAAGTCAGGCTCCTGATAAAAATATTTCTGCCATATACCTGAGCGGAGGAGGTTCACAGATCCCTCAAATAAACGATATCATGCATAAAGAGATTGGGATAAAAACGCATATCTGGAACGCAGTCAGTAACCTGAAGATATCAGATGATGTCCCGGCGGAGAAAATAGAAAAACTCTATCCTATTTTGCCTGTTGCTGTCGGACTTGCTCTGAGAGGTATAAAGTGATTTATATAAACCTGCTCCCTGCTGAGTTAAGAAAAACCAGAAGAAGTTTTAAACTGCCCGGAATGGAGATATTCATAACAGGCGGAGTAATACTGGTTGTTGTAATGGTTCTTGTTTATTTTATCAGCTTTTCCAGCGCAAAATTTATGGGAGCAAAATATAAAAAGCTGGACACTGAATACTCTAAATTAGAACCGATAATGCGTGAAGCGGAGAAGCTGGAAAACGCAAAGCAGTCTATTGATAAAAAAATATCTGTTCTGAAAGAGCTTGTTCATTCACGAATTATATGGGCAGAGAGATTAAACCAGCTGAGCGATATTCTGCCTACCCAGACGTGGCTTACAAAGATGTCTGTTGAAAAAAAGACTGAAACAGTCTCCGTAACGCAGAAAACAAAAGCAGGTCCCGGCATAGCTAAAAAGGTTCAGAATAGCTATGACGTCTTTATTCTGGAAGGTATGGCTCTGTCAAGAGGGAATGAAGATATGACAAGAATTATTGGGGATTTAATTAAAAAGATCCGCGAGGATAGTATTTTTTCAAGCGATTTTTCCAGTGTGAATCTTATATCAACCAATAGAATTAATGTGGCTGATGTAGACGTTATGTCATTTAAAATAGGATGCAGGTTTGCTCCGATTGGGTTTAAAAAATGAAAAAAAACGAACGTATTGTCTTATTCGTTATTATAGCCATAGGAATTCTTGTGGGGTTTTATTATCTGGTGGAACCGCAGATCAGTCAGATTTCTCTCCTGAGAAAAAACATAGCGCAGAAAAAAGCTGAAATACAAAAAGCTAAGGATATGATAGCTAAAAAACCTCAGCTGGAACGCGAGTTTCAGGCAACGCAAAGACTGATAAATGAATATCAAGAACGTATGCCGGGCAAAGATAAAATTCCTGATTTTTTATCCTCTCTGACAGATCTTGCCAATGAGCACAAGATTAATGTGATGTATATCAATCCCTGCAAGATAAATTTAAGCAAAGGGCAGGTATATATCGCATATCCCATAAAGCTCGGAATTGAAGGCGGTTATCATCAGATAGCAAGGTTTGTAAACGCTCTGGAGAATCTGGAAAGGTTTGTCAAAATAAGCAGAATAAATCTCGTCTCAAACGACAAGAATAGTTTGAAGCATGAAACAGAAATCTACCTGAATATATTCATTTTTGAGGAAACTCACCCTAACCCTCTCTTGAGAAGAGAGGGGAAACGGAAATAATAATAATTTGGAGTTTTAGCTATGTTTAGAATTTTGAAAATTAGGGTTTTGAATTTGTTTCGGATTTCGGATTTTCTTTCGCTGTTGTGCCTATGTGCCTTTGTAACTTTGTGCCTTCTCTTATCTTCCGGCTGTTCAAAGCCCGCTCAGAATGATAACGAAAAACAGGCGCAGAGGTCTATAAAACAAAAAACGTCAATCAAAAAACCCGAGAAGAAGACTTTTACATACAGCAGTCATGGCAAAAGGGATATATTCGTTCCTCTTGTCTCAAAGGAGGAAGGCATTATATCCGACAAAACAAAAGGTATTGTGGTTTTGAAGCTGCCTGATTTAAAGGTAGAAGGCATCCTGTTTGATAAGGATTCAGTTCCATTTGTTATTATAAACGACCGCATCCTGACCATAGGAGACAGCGTTAATGAATGCGAAATCACCTCAATAACCGCGGACGAAATAGTGCTTATATATATGAATAAGGAATATAGCTTAAAAGTAAGCGACAGCGGAATCTCAAGCAAAGAGATTTCTTCCAGCAGCATCACTCCAAAAAAAAAAGAGGTAAAGAGCGCAGCTGCATCTAAGCAGTCTTTGAAAAAGCAGCTGGCGCAGGCAAAAGAGGAAATCAATAAACACAAGGATTCTCTATTATCCGAAAGAAAGAAAACAATAGATGCGGCATCTGATTCTAAGAAGAAGATTCAGGAATTAAGAGATGGATATACAGAGCAATTAGCTGAAGCCAATTCAAGTATCGGTTCTCTCCAGTCAAGAATAAAATCTTTGGTTCAGGGCGAGACGGATTTAAAAAAACAGCTGGCAGAAAAAACAGAAGAAAGAATAATCATAAAGGCAATGCCTGTAGAAACAGGTTCTTTTAACGAGGAGATACAGGGAGAGATTGTAAGCGTCAACAAAAAAACAGGGATAGTTGCCATAAGCTTTGAAAAGCATAAAGATATAAGCGGACAGAAAGGCAAAAAATTTGCTGTGTTTCATAAGAATAAGCTGATAGACAAGCTCGTAATTAAAAAAGTATATAATACGACACTGGTTGCTGGAGTTGACGTGTTTGATAATATAAAAAAAATTAAAAAAGGCGATACTGTTCAGCTTTTGAACAGGGATGTGACGGAATAGGAATGATGAATAGAGAAGAAATCTTTAAAAAAATTACTCAAGAACTTAAAAATCAAGGAGCGAGGAAAGTAGCTATCTTTGGTTCTTATGCCAGGGAAGAAGAAAAATCAGGAAGCGATATAGATATTATCGTGGAGTTCTCAGAGAGAAAAAGCCTTCTTAAGCTTGTGAGTATAGAGAGAGAGTTGCATGGGGTCTTGGGAGTAAAAGTGGATTTGCTGACGGAAA
Source organism: bacterium (assembly GCA_030611945.1). GTDB lineage: Bacteria > JAHJDO01 > JAHJDO01 > JAHJDO01 > JAHJDO01 > JAHJDO01. Next base: position 12,699 of record JAUWOV010000008.1, read on the forward strand.
AATCTATTAGTCCATATTTAATTGATAGGATAAAGGAAGAGATGGAGGTGATTTACGGGTGATTAAAGATAATTCCGTTTATTTGAATCACATGCTAGACGCTATATCCAAGATAGAAGAGTATATTTGTGACATAAAATACAAAGGATTCATGGATAATCATCTTATACAGGATGGAATAATAAGACAAATAGAGATAATAGGCGAAGCTACAAAGAGATTATCTAAAGATATTATGGAAAGGCATCCTGAGGTACCATGGAAAGATATAGCTGGAATGAGAGACAAGTTAATACACGATTATTTTGGTGTAGACCTGGATGCTGTATGGGATACGGTTGAAAAGGACATTCCTGTTTTGAAAAACAGATTGCAATATCTTCTTAAAAAATAATAATAAACGGAGGGTAGTTATGAATATGAAAAAGATGTGTGTTTTGTTAGTGGTTGCAATGTGTTTTTGTATGTCAGGAGCTACTTTATATGCAGGTGAGCTGGCAGAAGGGGAAAAGATCACGCTGGACCTTAAAGACGCTGATATACGCAATGTTATAAGAATGCTTTCACATAAGGGGAATGTAAATATAGTTGCTGCGAAGGATGTGAAGGGGAATGTTACGGTCAGACTGCAGGATGTGGGCTGGGAGCAGGCGTTGGAAACGATACTTGATGTCAGCGGGTACGCTTATGAACGGAAAGGGAATCTGATAAAGGTTATGACAGCGGAGAAGATGAAAAAAATAAAACAGGAACAGCTTGCCATTAAGGAAGCTACGAAAAAGGAAGCGGAATTAATAACAAAAATCTTTTCTCTGAATTTTGCAAGTGTTTGTTCTCTGAAGAAATCAGTTGAGAAAATGCTCTCGTCAAGAGGAAAAATTGAGAGCGACGGACGCACAAATACATTAATAGTTACTGATATTCAGGAGAATATTGATAAAATAGGGGAAATTACCAAGAGGTTGGATGCCAGAACTCCTCAGGTTCTTATTGAAGCGGCTATTATAGATGTGAAAATAACAGGGCAGACCAAGTACGGCATTGACTGGGATTTAGAAAAAATTACTGGAGGAACAAACATAAAGATGGGGACAGCAAAGACTGAGGGTTGGTTCTCTCAGGGGCTAACTACAACTTCAGGAGGTCTCCAGCATGCCATTACCAACTACAATGTTGGTCAGTGGAATATCGGAGCAATTCTTCAATGGCTAAGATATAACGCAGATGTGGAAATACTTGCCAGACCCAGGCTTTTAGTTCTTGATAACCATGAGGCGAACATAAAAATAACAGAGAGTATCCCATATACAAAAATTTCAACTAATGCTGAGGGAACACAGACGTCAACAATTGACTTTAAAGAGGTGGGAACATATCTTACTGTAAGACCTCACATAACGAATGACGGGTTTGTCTCCATGGTTGTTAAGCCGAAACATAGTTTTTCAGTAGGTGAATATAGTGGCGAACCTATAATAGACGAACGCTCATTAGAGACGAATTTACTGACCAAGGATGGTCGTATGGTTATAGTTGGCGGGCTCAGGCGAAATTATAACACGATTACTGTGTATAAAGTACCTATACTCGGAGATATTCCATTGCTTGGATATCTTTTTAAAAAGAATACGACTGAGAAAACGAGGATGGAATTGATTATTCTTATCACACCCACCATTGTAACAGAGAAGACTGAGTTGACTGAAGAGGAAAAAGCAAGGGTTAAGCAAATGGATGAAACATGGGAGAAAACAAATCCGGATAAGAAAATCCCTTATAAAATATGGAGAGGAACTGATATAAATCTAAACATTGATAAAATATCAAGATAAATGAAGAAGCGTAAATTCGAAGCACGAAGCACGAAATACGAAACAATATCAAATGACCAAAATATAAATGTTCAAAACAACGTTTTGAATTTTGAAAATTTGAATTTAGAATTTGTTTAGGATTTCGATATTCGGATTTCGGATTTTTAAAAATAAGGAGCTATCACTATGAATAAAAACAAAGATATGTCGGTAACAAAGACGCATGCTCGTCATAATATTCTTATAAACATTGCTCTTATAATTACTATGCTGATATTGATAGGAGCGTGTGTTTTTTTAGGCACATACGCATTATCATGGGATAAGGTTGTGCTTTATGTCAGCATGGGTATTCTGCTTGTTGTTATAGCATTCCTGATGTTTCTGATTAAGAAGATTAATACGAATGTGGTGAAGATGATGGCAAAAGCTAAAATAGCGGCTGATCCGGAACTGGAAGAGATAGGAATAGATGAATTAAGCGCCTCATTGAATAAAGTTACAAAAAGACTTATGGGAGATATGTCCGACCTTTATCAGACTGAGGCAAAAATAAGCGGTCTCAACCATGAGATCAATAGACTGCTTGAAAAAGCCAAAGCATTGACCATTACAGATAAATTAACGGGCTTGTATAACTTCAAATATTATGAGGAATATTTGGCGGAAGAGCTGAAACGGGCGGCTATGTATGAACGTCCGTGTTCTATAATTGGGTTTGACATTGATAATCTGGATATATATTTGAAGAAATTCGGCGGGAATATTAAGAATAAGATCCTAAAGAAGATTGCAGGCATCCTGAGGGAGAACGCAAGAGATATTGATAAGATAGCCCGCCTCAAAGATACCGCATTCTGCATTATTCTTCCTGAGATCAATAAAAAGGAAGCTTATGCTCTTGCTGAAAAGATAAGAAAAGCGGTTGCAAGTGAATCCATCCCGGACGCAAAGAACATAGTGGAGAATTCAAAGATCACTGTAAGCGGAGGAGTGGTCGCAAATCCGATTGACGGTGATGCTATAGAAGAATTAAACAATAAACTATATCGCGCAATAGCGATGGCAGTGAAAGAGCATGGAAACAAAGTGATCATGTTTCCATGATAAGTAATCAATGTTTAAGATTTTTGAAAATTAGGATTTTGAATTTGTTTAGAGTTTTTGGTTTCAGATTTTCTTTAGCTTTGTGCCTTATTTCTTGCTCAAAAACTGCGCAGAGAGAATATCAGGGCTTAGAATTAGGACCCAGCAACGGGGAAATAATATCCATATCCAAGAATTCATCCGCTGGAAAATCAGAATTAAAAAAAGGAGACAGAATAGTAAATATTGACGGCGAAACCGTTGTCAACTGGAACCATGAAGCGCTGATGAACGCATTGAGAGCGCAGAAAGGAAAGGAACTGCGATTGGCAGTAGAAAGAGATATTTTAGTAACTATCATCAATATTCCACGAACAACTAAAAAGGGACTTGGAGTAAAGATAGAAACAGTTCCTGAAGGAATAACAATAACGGATGTTACAAAAGACAGCGCATCATATATAGCAGGATTGAAAACAGGAGATATAATAACTGAGATAGCCGAAAAATCCCTGAAAGGGATGAAAATGTCGGATGTAATAGAAATTATTAAGCAAAATTCCAGTGGGAAGATGGCTACGGTAATCAGGAGGAATATTGTTTTGCCTGTAGCCAAAGCTATAATCAAAGCGCCCGTTGAGGGAAAACAGGTTTCCGAAATAAAAAAACCAGCAGAGAGAGCGAATATAATTTCTTTTTTGTATCTCATTATTATGCTTTTAATACTTACCGTTGTCTCTCTTGCATTTTTAATGAAAAGACTCAGTCACGGCGTAACGATGCATATGCCGTCAGCAGGTCATAATACTGCTGTAATTGAAAATTTGAACGAAGTAAAACTGGACGAGATTAAACAGGCTATAGCGGGGATTCAACAGGCAGATATTAATTTGTCGGATTTATCGGATAAAATCGCAGAAAAGCTTAAGAAAAATTTTCAGGAAAATTCATTAGATCAGGACAAACTTGTTGAGAAGATCAAGAAAGGGATGGAGATTTCCGAAAAGCAGAATATGCCGGATTTTTCTGAAATAGACACAAAGATAGAGAAGCTTCACTATGAAATTAACAGAATGTTTGAAAAAGCCAATGCTATGGCAATCACAGACAAACAGACAGGTCTGTTTAACGATGAATATTATCGTGAATATTTGAATGAGGAATTGAAGCGCGCAGCCATGTATGAATATCCGTGCTCTATTGTCAGGTTTGACGTTGATAATCTGGATGTGTATTCAAAGACGTTTGGAGAGGATGTTAAAAACGAAATTCTGAGAAAAGTCGCGTCTGTTTTAAAGGAGAATGTCAGAAACATTGACAAAATAGCGCGATGGAAAGATGCATCGTTTTCCATTGTTCTCCCTAAAACAAATAAAAAAGTTGCCGCCTCCTTTGCTGAAAGAACGCAAAAGGCAATTGCTTCCGAGCCTATGACGGACGAGAAAAACATGATAAAAGATACAAAGGTTACTGTAATCGCAGGAGCGGTTTCAAGTCCGATTGACGGCAGCGGCGAAAAGGAGTTAAGCGAGAAATTATCTCAGGTAATAGAACAGGCAAGAAAGAAAGGAATAACAGGGTAAGACTATGCCAAGAGTCATCAAAAAACAGCTCGGAAAGATACTTGTAGAGAGAAATATCGTTACTGAGCAGCAGGTGGATGAAGCTCTGAGAATTCAGGAACTGAAGGGCGGTTTTCTGGGACAGATTTTGATCAGTCTGGGATCTGCAACTGAAGAACAGATTGTCAACACACTTAGTTCTCAGTTTGGATTTCCGTATCTTCCTTTGAAAAATTATGAGGTTGATCCTGATATACTCAAATTAATTCCCGAATCAATCATGAGACATTATCATCTCATTCCGATAGATAAAATGGATAATATCATTGTCCTAGCAATGGCTGACCCGTTAAACGATGCTGCGATTGAGGATGTGAAGATTGCCACTAACTCTAATGTGAGAATCTTTGTCAGCGGCGGAAAGGATATTGAAGACATTATTACCCGTTATTTTGGTAATGGGAAGCGCAAGGAAACTGAAAGAACCGATAAGGAATATATGGCGGATGTTAATTTCCAGCAATTGGTAATAGAAAAGGAAAAGAAAGAAAAACCATGATAATGTCTTTAAAGAACAACCTGTCAAGAATCCTGCTTGATGGCGGGATAATTACAGAGAAACAATTAAAAGAGGCGCTTCAGGAACAAAAGAAAAAAGGAGGCAGTTTAAGCCGGATTATTTATAAAAAAGGCTTTGCTGCCGAAAAAGTCCTTATGACATGCTTAAGCGAGCAATTAAATATCCCTCCGATAAATCTTTCAAAATTTAAAATTTCAGAAGATGTTATAGAAACAATATCAAAGACAATTGCTAAAAAGTATTCCATTATTCCAATCTCCAAGATAGGCAAAACTCTTACGATTGCCATGGTAGACCCTCTTAATGTGTTTGCCACAGACGATTTAAAAAGCGCCACAGGATATGAGATAGATCCTGTAATAGCCACAGAAAAAGATATTCTCAATGCCATTGACCAGTATTATCAAGTATCTTTTGATATGGAAGCGATTTTAAAGGACATTGATATTAAGGATCCTGCTGAGAAAAAAGACGAAGTGGATCTGGAAAAACTCTTAAAGGAAACTGAGGAAGCGCCGGTCGTAAAAATAGTCAACGTTGTTCTCGCTCAGGCAATTAAGGAGAAAGCAAGCGATATTCATATTGAACCGGAGGATAAGGCGCTGCGTATCCGCTATCGTATTGACGGCGTTCTTTACGAGAGGTTATCTCCGCCTAAAAAACTTCAGGCTGCGATAATTTCAAGAATAAAGATTATGTCCAGTCTGGACATAGCGGAGCGAAGGCTTCCGCAGGACGGTCGTATGAGGATTGTGTTGAATAATAAGGAAATAGACTTTCGCGTATCAATTCTGCCAATAATTTTCGGGGAGAAGGTGGTATTGCGTATTTTGGATAAGAGCAGTTTGACGCTGGACCTTGGAAAACTGGGATTTGGAGAAAAAGAGCTGGAAATATTTACAGAATCTATTTCCAAACCGCATGGAATGATACTTCTAACAGGACCGACAGGCAGTGGTAAAACCACAACGCTCTATTCCGCGTTAAGCAAAATAAACTCGCCGACTAAAAATATTATAACAGTTGAGGATCCTGTTGAATATCAATTAAAGGGAATCAATCAGGTGCAGGCGCGCCCGGATATAGGTCTGACATTTGCCGGCGGACTACGGTCTATGTTAAGGCAGGACCCTGACGTTATAATGGTTGGAGAGATAAGGGATCTGGAAACCGCTGATATTGCAATAAAATCCGCCCTGACAGGTCATCTGGTCTTCAGTACTCTGCACACCAATGACGCTCCCGGAGCAATTACAAGGTTAATAGATATGGGGATTGAGCCGTTTCTTCTTTCATCTTCCATAATAATGGCTGCCGCGCAGAGACTTATGCGAAAAATATGCGAAAAATGCAAAGAAGAAATCAGCCTACCAGAAAAGTCAAAAGAAAATTTTGCCCGTATTCTGCAACAGCCAATTTCCAAAATATCAGATTTAACAATACATGAAGGAAAGGGCTGTGAGCTTTGCAATAACACCGGATACAAAGGCAGAGTGGCTGTTGTTGAAATATTAAAGATAGACGATAATATCAAAGAACTAATTGTGAATAAAGCTACTGCTGGCGAGATTAAGGAAACTGCTGTAAAAAGCGGAATGAAGACATTGCAGAAAAGCGGTATAGAGCTAATTAAAAATGGCACAACCACTATTGAAGAAGTTTTGCGCGTAACAGCGGAATAGAAAGTTTATTATAGGAAAAAATACAATGACTATTAAAAGAATAATCACATTAATCAGCATACTAATTTTATGTCTATTAACCCTCTCCCCTAATCTTGAAGCCAAAGGCAGAAACATTGATATCGCTATCACTCCCGACAAAGCGGAAGATTATGTCATAGGAGAAAAAGCCACCTTTGACATGGAGATGACCCGACACAATAGACCTGCTAACATAAAATTAAAGCAGATAGAAGCGACATTCCCGAATGAGGAGGTTTCAGTAAGTTTAACCAAAGTCAGCAGAGGCAAATTCAAATATATTACAGAAGAATTTGAGGAGACAGGAGAGAAGACCTTATCTCTAACAGTCAGAAGTTATGGAGCGATAAAGAGAGTAGAGAGTCTTGAAAGAGCAAAGGAGAGACTTGAGAAGAGGATAGAGAAGCTGGAGGAACGAAAGGAGAACACAAACAATGAGAGACTTAAGCGAATACTAGACAGATTAATAGCTAAATGTCAGAGAAGCATTCAGAAGATAGAAGCTAAAATAGAGAAGATCAGAGAGAAAGGGATTATCGGGCAAGCTTCTTGCATCATTATAGTAATTCTTCCTGTTACGCCGCCTCCAACAGGAGCTGATGCAGGTTACATTCATGGCAAAGTATATGATTCGTTCAATGATGGGCCTTTAGCCGGAGCCAAAATTACTGCAAGAGATGTAGAAGGAGCGATTCTTACAGATGAAAATGGAAAATTCGCTTTCCCAATTATTGATTATTCTCAGGAGAATAAAAAGCAGGCTATTCTTACCATAGAAAAAGCAGGTTATACATACGCTCAGAGACGTGTTGTTGTAACCACTACCAGAGACACTTCAGTTGACCCTGCTTATTTAACCCAGTTAGACAGCAAAACAACAACCATTACTTCTGGAGGAGGCATAGCTACCAACGCAGACGGAACTATAGAGATAACCTTTCCTGAAGGAGCAACAAGCGAGGACATAGAAGTAAACGCCACAAACTTTAAGAGAGGAAAAGACCTGCCTGCTCCATTGCCTGAGACATCATTCTTTACTTACGCTTTGGAATTACTGCCTGACGGAGCAACCTTTGATACTCCCGTTACAGTAAAGATAGCCAACTGGCGCGGCTTTGCTGCTGGCACACCAATTCCGGTGGGATATTACAATAAAAATACTGTTCGCTGGGAAGCTGAGAGCATGGGTGTTGTAACCGAAGATGGCGAGTGGGTAGAGTTTGCAGTAGAGCATTTTTCGCCAAGGGATTGTAATTATCCAGTTAGGGCTCCTATTGGCTCGCAGGGACCAGGCCCGGACAGAATAGAAAATAGAGAAAATACAGGTCAGACAAAGGCGGCAACGGATCCTGGAGTAGGCATACGATCTGGTTCGCTTCTTCTTGAACATATACTTCCCGCAACTAAAAGTTTGGGCAAGTCTCAAGATTTGAAGCTTACCTATTCTTCTACTTCGGCTCATCCGTCTGCTTTTATAGGCACAGAAACCAGGCGAATTTACAGGCAGTCTCCTGAAACTTGTGGCTGGATACTGGATATAGAAGGAATCAGGAAAGAAATAAAGTTCAAAGGAATACTTACATGGAAAAAGGACAGACAGGGATTTTTGTTTGACGGGAAAAACGTGCGAGAATTACCACTTGATACAGGTAGCTACAATTATTGCTTGAGACTCTCTAATGATTACAAAGCAGAATACTTTACTGCTTCGTCGTTTGGCGCTCCTGCGGAAGAACCTACTGGAGTTTATGCTGATGAGTTAAAACCACTTACTAGTCAGGTTGACGGAAAAATAATCATTAATAATCAGCAAGCAAGTTCCTTTGGAGCTGGCTGGACACTAAATGAACTTCAGAGGCTCCACTTTGACCCTGATGGAAAAATACTTCTGACTCAAGGCAACGGTTCTGCCTCTGTCTTTACTCCAGGCGGATATTTTCCTTCTACTATCTTCAGCGGTATTCCTTGGCCTGAATTGTTAACCATAGATAAAAAAGATAATCTCTATGTGCCATGTATTAGCGGTGGTAATGGAGATACAATTTATAAAATTGCTCCTGATGGAACTAAGAGCATTTACTCAGATATTTCTTCCACCGCTGTAACCTTTGATTCAGTTGGTAATCTATATGCCAGTGGCGATGATAGCAATATCTACAAAATTACTCCTGATGGCGAGGAAGAAATCTTTGCTGAAGGATTTTCTACGCCTGTAGGACTTGTTTTTGACAAAGAAGGTGTTCTCTATGTATCAGATGAAAATGTTATATATAAAGTTACTCCAAAGAAAAAAGAAGTCTTTGTCAGTGGATTGAGCAGTTCGCATGGGTTGGCTTTTGACGATCAGGAAAACCTTTATGTAGCTAATTCTGGCGAGGGGACAGTCTTAAAAATCACTCCCGATGGCGAAACAGCCATATTCTCTAGTGGGTTTGATTATCCTTACGGACTTACCTTTAATACTGAGGGGAATCTTTATGTAGCTGGTCGCGACACAATTTACTTTATTACTCCAGAAGGAGAAGTAAGCAGATTTGCTGACGGATTTAACTGGCTGACAGGAATTGTCTTTGACAGCTTAGGCAATCTGTATGTGTCAAATGCAGGTGCGAATGCTATCTACAAAATACTTCCTAACGAAGACATAATTAAGGACTATATCTCCCCTTCTGGAGATTTCTCTCAGCTCACTCATAATACGACAAATGATACATATACTCGCACCCTAAAAGGCGGCACAAAGATAAATTTCAACTCAGAAGGCTTGCACACATCTACTGTAGATAGAAACGGCAACACAACCACTTACACATACGCCGATGTTAATGGAGACGGCAAAGCGGAAGAACTTATCAGTATTACCGATGCTACAGGAGGAGTTACTCAATTCAGTTATGAGAACGGACACCTTGCTTCGGTTACTGATCCAGCTGGAAGAATTACTCAGTTTAATATAGATGGTGATAATAACCTCATCGCTGTTACCACACCTGATGGAGCGAACACGCAATATGTCTATAATGAAAATCATCTCATAAACAGCGTAACTGACGCTTTAGACAATACCACTCAATATATACGTGGTGCTAAAGGAAGATATAACCAGATAATCTTTCCAACTGGCGAAGCCATAGATTTTATTCCTTCAGAGACACAGGGATTGATCAATGACATTCCTGAAGGAGTAGGCACGTCGGAAAATCCAGCTCCTCCTGTCTCTGCCAACATTCCTGATTTGCTTACCAATCGACGTGGGTTTACGACAACCTATCAAACAAATAAATTCGGCATGTTTACCAAAGAAACCGACCCGCTCGGAAGAATCACGGAGACAGAAAGGGATGCTGATTCCAATCCAACTAAGATTACTCGCACAAATGGAAGCGTTGTGGGAATGAGCTACGATGAAAAAGGAAATCTTTTAACTCTTACCGAACAAGCCACAAACGCAACAACTACATTTACCTATCATCCTGATTTCAATCAGGTTGCATCTATCACTGACCCGTTAGGCAACATTACAACTATGGATTATGACACAAACGGCAATCTTGTGAAAACAACCGATGCACAAAATAACGAGACTGCAATGACCTATGACGCGAAAGGACTGCTCACTTCAACCACAGATGCCAAAGGAAATATAACCTCATACGTCTATGACACAAAAGGCAATCTAACTAAGATTACAGACGCTTTGAATAATGAGACAGGTTTTACTTATGATACAGCAGGGAACGTTCTCTCTATCACTGACGCTAAGGGCAACACAACCAGCTATGAATACAACAATATGAACCACTTGCTCAAACTCATTGACAGCCAGGATAACGTAACAACTTACGAATATGATCTAAATGGCAACCGCACCAAGGTTATAGATTCAAAAGGCAATATCACTGTTTATGAGTATGATGAAATGAATAAGCTCATCAAAGTTACTGATGCCAAGGATAATGTTACCACATACACTTATGATGATAACAGCAACCGCACCTCAATTACCGATGCAAATGGCAATACAACTGCTTATGCCTATGACGAAGCAGACCAGCTTATTAATGTAACCGATTCTCTAAGCAAAGTTACCAGCTACACTTACGATGAAATGGGCAACAGAATATCCACAACGGACGCAAACGACAATACTACTAACTATGCCTACGACTTGCTCAGCAGATTAACTAAGACGACATATCCTGATACAACATATGAACAATACACATACGATATAAACTCCAATCTTCTAAGCAAACGCACAAGAAAAGGCGACGTAATAACATATTCATATGATAATCTAAACAGACTGGATATTAAGACATATCCAAACGCAGCAACAGTTGACTACAGCTATGATATTACCTCCCGTCTCACATCAGTCATTGCGAGCGGCAGCGAAGCAATCTCATATACCTACGATAATTTAAACAGAGTTACGCAAGTAACCAGTCAAGGCAAAACGATAGACTATAATTATGACAATACCGGCAACAGAACAAAGCTGAGATATCCGGATAGCTCTTATATAACTTATGACTATGATGATCTGAACAGATTAACTGCCATAAAGGATGATACATCGGCAACTATTGCCTCATATAGCTATGATGCTTTATCAAGAAGAACAGAGGCAAATTATGCAAATAATACGCAAAGCGAATATTCTTACGATAACGTCCATCGTCTTCTAGCTCTTGCAAACAAAATAAACGGCGGAGCAGATATATCAACCTTTGCTTATACATATGATAATGTAGGTAATCGCCAAACTATGACAAAGAATGGGCAAACGCACTCTTATCAGTATGATAGTATCTATCAATTGACCAACGCAGATTATCCAGCAACATATCCTTACAGCGATACAGTGTTTAATTATGATGCGTTAGGTAATAGAGAAACAGTAACAAATGGAGGAACAACTAACTACACATCAAACAATCTTAATCAATACACAGCCGTTGATAACGGACAGGGGCAAGCCCTGTCCCCACAATATGATCCCAGTGGCAATTTAACAAATGATGGCACTTGGACTTTTGGCTATGATTACGAGAACCGTTTAATCAGCGCAACCAACGGAACCATCAATGTTTCTTATGCTTACGATGCGCTTGGCAGAAGAATACAAAAAGATGTTGATGGCGTAATTACAAAGTATCTTTATGACGGCGATCAGGTTATATGTGAATATGACAACAGCGAAACACTGCTCCGCAAATTCATCTACGGTCCCGGCATAGATGAACCAATAGCATTTGTAGGGGCGGGGCTTGCCTCCGCCCGTTATTATTACCATTTTGACGGTCTCGGCTCGGGAACAGAGATAACCGATTCAAGCGGTGATGTAGTTGAAAAATATGAGTATGATGTTTACGGTAAGATAATAATTAAAGACGGTTCTGATGTTGTTATAAATGAATCAGCGATCGGTAATCCTTACGCATTTACGGGGCGTAGATTGGATAATGAGACGGGATTGTACTATTACCGTTCAAGATATTATTCTCCCGAATTAGGCAGATTTTTGCAGACAGATCCTATTGGTTATTACGACTCAATGAATTTGTATGCGTATGTCAACAACAATCCGCTGAATTTTGTGGATCCATTGGGATTAGGTGCGGATGAAAAAACGAATGAACAGCAGAAATCATTTTGGGACTTTTTCTGGGAAGGAGTATATAAGGATACATTAAGAATTTTTGAAGGTACCCAGTGGGCTGGAGGAACTGGCGGTAGCGGAAAAATAAAATTACCTATAATTCCCATAAAACTTGAATTAGGAATGCATGCAATAGAAGGAGAAAGAGTAACTAGGGGTGGCGTAGAAAGTTTTTATGAGGAAAAAACAGAGGTCTCTTTGCAAGTAGGTCTTTTTAATCCTTCTTTAGCAATTGTAGATGGAGAAGTCAAAGTTTCGCCTGTTTGGAAAAAGGGAGGTTTATCAATAAGTGATTTTATGACAATAGAAATTGGTGGGACAATTCCTCCAAATCCTTATACTGGACAGGCTATCAATGCAGTATTACACATACACTTAGACGCAATATTTAGGAGAAGATAAGATGAAGATATTTTTTAGAATTGTTGCATTAAATATAATAATAGGGAATATAATAGCTTACTTCTTCCCTTTTTCTATTTCCAAACCAGTCGTAGAATTTCAAATGATGGACTGGTTATCATTCACATGGATTCTGCTATCTATTATGAGTGGCTTTTTCTGGATAGGTTATATGTTTTATCATTGGGGAATAAGTAAGTTTAAAAATGGTGCTATAAAAAGAATATGGTTTTGGGCAATGTTATTTGGCGGAATACCTGTCTATTATATAATTGTTTACGAGATAGGTAAGGGATTAAAAGAGGGAAATTAGACGATGAAGATGATTACTAGAGCCATTATAGCAAATATGATGTTGGGATATATAGTAGCTTTTTATTCGCCATTTTCATTCTCTAAAACGATACCAGAATTGCAGGGAAAAGAATGGATTTTACTAGCATGGGCTGGTATCTCTATTATAGGTTTTTTCTTTGTATGGGGACATTTCTTTCATCACTGGGGAATACATGAGTTTATCAATAAAAAAATAAAGAGAATATGGTTTTGGGTTCTCTTGCTCGGTGCGATGCTGTATTTTGTTGGCCCATTGGTTTATTATATTATTGTTTATGAGATTGGAAAAGGGTTGGAAAGAGAAAGCTAGATGATAAACAGTAACCTAGCATTAAAACTGGAAGATTTTACGAAATACGAACAATGAACAGATATGAAGTAATAATCTATTGGAGCGAGGAGGATAAGTTGTTTATTGCAGAAATTCCTGAACTTGCCGGCTGTATGGCAGACGGGGCGACATATGATGAAGCCTTGCAAAATGCAGAGATAGTGATTCGGGAATGGATTGATACTGCTAAAAAATTGGGACGTTTAATCCCTGAACCAAAAGGGCGTTTGGTATTTGCATAAGAGTAGGAACTGCATAGGTAAAGCATGCCGACATATAAGTATATTGCGATTGATAAGGACGGCAAGAGGATAGAAGCTGTTCATTCTGCTGAAAGCGAAAAAGTTCTTGTTAGTACTCTCAGCGCCAACCAATTAACAATAGTCTCCATAACCGAACAAAAAAAACGCTCATCTTTATTTAAGAAGAAAGCTAAAATAAAGACCAATGATCTAATTCTCTTTAGCAGACAGCTGGCTACAATGGTTAATGCAGGACTGCCTCTGGTTCAGGGGCTGGATACCCTTGCGGATCAAATGGAGAATCCTTCCCTAAAAACACTTGTTAAAAAACTGGAAGAAGATGTGGAGGGAGGAGAAAGTTTTTCTCAGGCTCTCTCAAAATATCCAAAGGTGTTCTCGGATTTTTATGTGAGCATGGTAAGAGCAGGCGAAGAAAGCGGTACATTGGATGAAATACTTGGCCGTCTTGCAACGTATCTTGAGAATTCCGCCAAACTTGCAAGAAAGGTTAAATCCGCTATGGTATATCCTGCAGTGGTTACAGGTATGTCTGTTGCTATAGTTATGGTTTTAATATTAAAAGTAATTCCAACATTCAAGACTATTTTTGACGCTTTTGGCGGAACTCTTCCTCTTCCGACAAGAATACTTATAGGAACGAGCGATATTCTCAGGCATTATTTTTTGATTGTAGCGGGAATTCTGGCTGTCGCTTTCTTCTTTTTGCGTAAATACATACAGACTGAAAAAGGAAGACTACAGTTTGACGGATTAAAACTCCGTGTGATTATTTTTGGAACTCTTCTGAAAAAGGTAGCTCTGGCAAAGTTTGCAAGAACTTTGTGCACGCTTATAAAGAGCAGTGTTCCTATTCTTAAGGCGCTTGAAATAGTTGGAGCTACTTCGGGAAATAAGGTTCTGGAAAAAAATCTTGAGAGTGTTGGAACAGGCGTTAAAGACGGTAAAACCATTGCGGAACCGCTCGCTAAAAGCGAGTTTTTTCCGCCAATGGTTGTTAAGATGATATCGGTTGGTGAAAAAACAGGCGCGCTGGAGGATATGCTGACAAAGATTGCTGAGTTTTATGAATCCGAAGTTGATACTGCGGTAGACGGATTAACCTCTGTGATAGAACCTGTTTTGATCTGTGTTTTGGGCGTAATAATAGGCGGTATTGTTATTGCCATGTTCCTGCCGATATTCAAAATGAGCACTCTTGTATCACAGGGTTTCTAAAAAGATGCGTATCGTTGAATACACTCGTGAAAAAATCTCCCGGATTAAGGTATTAATAATCGCAAGACTTCTTATAGCAATAGTTCTGCTTGGCATGGGAACTTTTGTGTTCAGAGCGGAGAATATCCCTTTTTACCAGTTAATATCCGTAATATTTCTGTTGACCATAGCGTACGGCATTCTTCTGAAGAAAAAAATGTATTTGAACTCGTTAATACATGTTCAGATTATTGCGGATATAATATGGATCGGCATATTGATCTCCTATTCAGGAGGAGTAGACAGCGCTTTTACATTGCTTTATATCCTTTCTATAATTTCTGCCAGTTTATTGCTCTCTTCCAAAGAAAGCTTAATATTAACATCGTTAGCAGTGGCAACTTATTTTATAATTATATTTTTACAATACAAAGGCGTTATGCCTTTCACCGAAGCTTATCAATCCAGGTCGGGAAGTATGGTTATATACGTTGTCTGTCTTCAGGCAATGATATTTTATCTCATGTCTATATCAAGCGGGATACTGTCAGAAAATCTCAGGCACAAGGTTAAACAGATAAGAAAATTACGAAATTTCACAGATAACATATTGCAAAATATGGCTAGCGGACTCATATCCGTTGATCCCAACGGAATAATATCATATTTTAACCAGGCTGCTTCAGACATGCTCGGATATCAAAGAGAAGAAGCTGTGGGAACTGCCTGGAAAGCGCTGTTTCCTGATAACATAATTAAGATGAAGAATTACATCCCTTCCTTGCAGTTTGGGGCTGACATTCGGAAAAAGAACGGCGATTTGCTGTTAATCGGTTTCAGCGTTTCGCCATTAAAAACTGATGACGGAGAGATTGAAGGGATAATATTTATTTTTAGAGATTTAAGCGCGATCAAAGAACTGGAACGCAAATTAAGCCAGAATGACAGATTAGCGCTCATGGGAAAGATGTCAGCAAAAATAGCGCACGAAGTCAGGAATCCTCTCGCTTCCCTGAGAGGTTCTGCTGAGATGCTTAAGGAAGATGATAAAATCGGCAGTAGCAGCAAAAAATTACTGGAACTAATTATCAGGGAGTCTGATAAGATCAATGAAAGAGTTACAGGTTTTCTTAATCTGTCAAAACCGGCAAAACCAAAGTTAAAAAGATGCAATATACATACAATAATTAAAAATGTTTTGGTTTTATTAAGAAGTCGGGGTGATGTTAATCCTGAAATCAATATAGAATATAATGTAAGTAGCAATAAGCTATTTTCTCTTGTAGATGAGGAACAAATAGAACGGATGTTTTTGAATCTATGTCTTAATGCAATCCAGGCAATGCCTGAAGGTGGAACTCTTACAATAGGAGCAGATATTAGAGAGAAGATGATAGAGATCAGATTTACTGATACCGGCAAAGGACTCTCTGAGAATGAGAAGAAAAATCTTTTTGACCCATTTTCAACAACAAGTGAGAGGGGAACAGGTTTGGGGTTAAGTATTGTCAGAGAAATAATAGACACTCATAACGGACAAATAGAGGTTATTAGTAAAAAAGGTGAAGGCAGTACTTTTATAGTTAAACTTCCTGTAGCTGAGAAAAACGACAATGAATAAGAATAAAATACTTGTAATTGACGATGAGAAGAGCATGCTTGAGTTTCTTTCGGCAATGCTTACAAAAGACGGTTTTAGCGTTGCTGTTTCAGACACAGGGCAAGAAGGCGTAAACATGTTTAAAAAAACTCATTTTGATCTTGTGATCACTGATATAAAAATGCCGGAAATTAGCGGTATAGATGTATTGAAATCCATAAGAAGTTATGACACTAACGCTGTTGTTCTGATGATCACTGCGTATGCTTCAGTAGATACAGCGATTGAAGCGATGAAACTGGGCGCTTTTGATTATATTACAAAGCCATTTGAGATAGAGAATATCAGGGTTATTATCAGAAAGGCTCTTCAGCAAAGGGAATTGCTTGATGAAAATATAAATCTCAAAGAACAGTTAAAGTCTGAGTATGATTTTAAAAATATAATAGGCAACAGCACTCCTATCAAAGATGTTTTTGATAAAGTTAGAAAGATCTCGCGCACAGACGCAACAGTTCTTCTCTATGGAGAAACTGGTACAGGAAAGGAACTTTTTGCCAGGGCAATACATCATAATAGTCCTAGAAAAAGTGAGCCTTTTATATCAATTGATTGTGGAGCGTTAACTGAAACATTACTTGAGTCTGAACTCTTCGGACATGTAAAGGGAGCATTTACAGGAGCGATAGAACATAAAAAGGGATTATTTGAGGCAGCAGATGGAGGAACGATTTTTCTTGATGAAGTTGGAGTGGCTTCTCCACAGATACAAACCAAGCTTCTGAGAGTTTTGCAGGAACACGAGATAAAACAGGTTGGAGGAAATAAAAGTATTAAAGTGGATGTAAGGATAATAGCAGCTACTAACACAGATTTAGAACAACAGATAAAGGACGGTAAATTTAGAGAGGATTTGTTTTACAGACTGAGTGTTATTCCTATAGTGCTGCCTCCGCTGCGTGAAAGAATAGACGATATTCCTTTGCTGGTAAGCCACTTCTTAAAAAAATATACCCGGAAAGCTGGCAGTAAAATCAAAAAGATGTCGCCGGAAGTTATGCAGATCTTAATGAAATATAATTGGCCTGGAAACATAAGAGAGCTGGAAAATGTAGTAGAAAGAGCTGTTGTTCTTGAAGAGGGAGATACAATTGCTATAGAGAATCTTCCTGATAAACTGCGAGAGCAGGAAATAGAAATAGATGAAAAGCGCTTTATTGCAGAAGGATTAAAAAACACTGTTGAGCAAACAGAAAGAAATATAATACTCAAAGCGTTTGAAGAATGCGCAGAGAACCAGTACCAAACAGCAAAAAAATTGAAAGTCTCCAGACAAAACCTACAATATAAGTTGAAAAAATATAGAATAATTGAGTAGAATCAAGCTAAGAGGAAAGCAAAGCTATGGATCTTAACAAGTTTCTTAGAATTATGGTGGATAAGAAGGCTTCTGACCTTTATTTTAAGGTGGGGAATGTTCCATATATAAGAGTTAATGGAGAACTTCAGCCTGTTGGAGAGGAGTCTATTTCGTCTAAAGACATGGATGAAGCTGCCAATACCATTCTTGAAAGCCAAAAAAGGGCAAGTATTACTGAGAAGGATGAGATAGAT
>JAUWOV010000052.1 GCA_030611945.1 bacterium
CTTGGCAATTAGCTAAAGATAAGGTGCCGAATCTGGACAAGCGCTTGCTTATGATTCCTCCTATTGACCTTGATACTGCGATTAGATTAGATCAGTCTTTTTCTGCCCAGGGGGGTAATGATGTGTTGACCGTTCCCTAATATTCCGCGAGCACCTAACTTGACACAACTGTTTTATTATGATACAAATAAAACATTATGCTTAAAAAGAAACAAATTCTGGTAGTAGAGAACGCGCCTGATGTAGCTAGATATTTGAAGGAAAAATTAGAAAGCTGGGGATTTGAAATAACTATAGCTTCATCCGGTAGAGCTGCCTTAAATAAGATATCAGAAACGCTGCCTGACCTTATTCTATTGGAAGAGAACATGCCTGGCATGGATGGGATTCGCGCTCTTCGTTTGATAAGGGATTTAAACGCGGATGTTCCTGTAATAATGTTATCTGATTATATTTCTCAGGAATTAATAGACGAGAAGGAAAATCTCAAAATATCAGGATTCTCCCCTAAGGGATATGAATTTAACAAATCAGCTGTAATGATCCGAGACGCTCTTCTAAAAGAGAAAAGGGGGGGGATTTCCGAGAAGAAGAAAATCCTGGTAGTAGAAGATGAGCCGGATGTTCGTAAAGCGCTTCAGGTACGCCTGGAGGATAACAACTGGGATGTTCTTTTAGCTTCTGACGGAGATGAGGCTTTAAAAGAAATCCGAAAGTCTCACATTGATCTCATTATTTTGGATATTATGCTTCCTAAGATGAATGGTTATAAAATATGCCGCCTCATTAAATTTGACGCTAAATACAAACATATACCCGTAATAATGCTGACAGTGAGGGCTGAAAAAGAAGATAAAATCTTAGGCATGGAGGCTGGAGCAGAAGATTATATAACCAAACCCTATTCTTCCGAATTATTAATAGGTAAGATAAAAAAATATTTAGGCGAGCAGAATTGAAGCTCTTTAAGAAACTTTCTCCTGATGACCTCCTCCACAAAATAGATGCGATAATAGATGAAGGAATTATAGTCGCTGATAAAAATTATAATTTCATATTTCTTAACCTATCAGCCAGAAAAATTCTGGAAATAGGACCTAAAGAGACCTTATCCAGGGAACTCCGGGAAGAGATTTTTGTTCCTTTATTTCGTGAATTGAACGAACCCGGGAAAAAGACAATAAACAAAGAGCTTAAAATATTTCTGCCGTTAAAAGACAGGGAAAAGGTCATAAAAACAGTACTTACCCCGATAGACGAAAAAGACAAGGATTCAGGATTTATAATTTCCATTTTTGACGTGAGTTCCCAGAGGGAAAGGGAGAAATTCCAGTCAGAACTGATATCCCATGTCTCTCATGAGTTACGCACTCCTCTAACTACTATCAAAGAGTTCATCTCTATTCTCCTGGATGGTTTAGCAGGCGAGTTAAATCCTACACAGAAAGATTATTTAGGCATAACTTATAACAACATAAACAGATTAGGCAGAATCATCTCAACACTTCTTGATGTTTCCCGGTTAGAAGCAGGAAAAGTTAAACTTAATTTGGAAATCGCCAGTATAAAGAGACTCATTAAGCAGACTGTTTACTTCCTAAAGCCGCATGCAGACAAGAAAAATATCTCTTTAACCGCAGCTTCTTTCCTCGCCCATTTCCCATACGGTTACATAGATGTGGATAGAATAACACAGGTTTTAACTAATTTAATAGGAAATGCGATCAAACATACTCCTTCCGGCGGAGAAATTAAAGTAAAGGCAAAAAAAGATAAAGAATTTATTAAGGTTTCTGTTATTGATAACGGCGAGGGCGTTCCTTCTGAAGACACAGAAAGAATTTTTACAACTTTCTATCAGATTGGTATAGAACCGGGTCCCGGAGCTAAAGGATTAGGACTTGGTTTGCCTATATGCAAAGAAATTATTAAACTGCACCGCGGCGAAATCTGGACAGAAAGCAGGAAAGGCAAAGGTTCTGATTTTAATTTTACTGTTCCGTGTTATAAAATGAAAGGATTAAGTGAATATGTAGAAGATAATGTTAATTTTTCCAGAATAATTGGAAGAGAATTTGCCATTCTGCGCATAGAAGTAGAAAACATTCACGACATAGAAAAGAAACTAGGGAAAAAGAAAATGGAAATTATAATCAAAAAAATCAAGAAGAGTCTTGAAGAAAAACTACGCAAGGCTGTTGATTACGGGCCTCTGCAAAAAGGCAGTAGTCTATTCATCGGACTGCCCAACACTAATAAAAAACAATCTTCTGCCTTAAAAGAAAGGCTGGTAAAGGAGTTAAAAGCTGCGCAATTCCCAATCTCTCTTTCTTTAAAAATAGGAATTGCAAACTATCCGGCTGACGGCGGCACAGCGGAAGAATTGATTAAAAATTGCATGAGCGCCAGCAATGAGGAGAAATTTAAAATTGGTTAAAAAAATATTAGTAGTAGATGATGAGGCAGAATTAACCAAAGCTATGACAGTCAGGTTAAATGCAGCAGGTTATGAGGTAAGTATTGCTCACGATGGAGATGAAGCTTTAAAAAAAGCCCGTCAAGAGAAACCTGCCCTTATTATTTTGGATTTGATGCTGCCTAAAATAGACGGGTATAAGGTATGCCGTCTTCTTAAATTTGACCAGAAGTATAGAGAGATACCTATAATAATGGTTACTGCCAGAGTTGAGGAAGAGGATAAGAGACTGGGAATGGAGACAGGCGCTGATGAGTATATGACAAAACCATTTGACTGGTCAGAACTTTTAGAAAAAATAACTAAATTCATACCTATGGAGGAAAAGAATGAATGAAAAAATTCTGATAACAGAGGACGAAGAAGACCTGAGAAAAGCCCTGGAAATCAGATTAAAGCAGTCTAATTTCAGAGTAATTATGAGTAAAGACGGCGAAGATGGTTTAAAAAAAGCTAAAGAGGAACTTCCAGACCTAATCCTTCTGGATGTTGTTCTGCCAAAGATGAGCGGCTTTGAAGTCTGCCACAGCTTA
The DNA here is from genome assembly GCA_030611945.1 of bacterium. Taxonomy (GTDB): domain Bacteria; phylum JAHJDO01; class JAHJDO01; order JAHJDO01; family JAHJDO01; genus JAHJDO01. The sequence continues at coordinate 3,010 of JAUWOV010000052.1, forward strand.
AAAACCGACCCTAAATATAAACATATTCCTATAATAATGCTCAGTATCAAATCATCAGAGGACGCAGTAAAGAAAGGATATGAGAATGGAGCCGACGAATATATTAGAAAACCATTTGACTGGCCTTTTATTCTTGAAAAAATAGGAAACCTCCTTTCCAAAAAAACGAGATAAATAAAAATGGACCAAGAAAATCTGGGAGAGAGCCTTCTCTCTAAAGGCTTGATTTCCGAAGACCAGCTGAACGAAGCCTCATCAAGAGCAAAGAGAGGCAAACTGCCTCTATCTCAGGTATTGATAGAGATGGGGTTTGTTACCAAAGAAGAAGCGTATAACATTATAGCTGAAGAAATGGACGTTCCTTATGTGGACATGTCCAATTATATTGTAGACCCGAAGGTTGTTAATCTGATAGATAGAGAAGACGCTGCACAACACCTGATCTATCCTCTGTTCAAAATAGAAAATACTCTGACTATAGCTATGGCAGACCCTGCGGATCTGGCGGCTATAGATAAAGTTAGAATGAAAACTAATCTGGAAGTAGAAACCTGTCTGGCAGCAGAAGACGACATGCGGGAGGCTATAAAAGGGAGTTATGATAAAGGCGATGCAGCTCTTGGGGTTATAGAGGATGTGGAAGAGCTCATTAAAGTCAGTCCGGAATCCTTAACCGATGTTGCAACCAGTACTCCGGTGAGTAAATTAGTAGATATTATTTTAACTCAAGCTACAAGGGATAGAGCCAGTGATATTCATATTGAACCTGATGAAGATTCTTTAAGAATTCGTTTCCGAGTAGATGGAATACTCTATGAAGTCCCCTCTCCTCCAAAACATCTGGAACTGGCTATTATATCCCGGCTAAAAGTCCTGTCAAACCTGGATATTGCTACCACACGCATCCCGCAGGATGGTCATTTTAAAAAGAGGCTTGAAGGCAGAGAAATTGATTGCAGGGTTTCCACCATACCTACTATTTATGGAGAGAATTTAGTTATGAGAATCTTAAATCCGGCTACTGCTTTACTCGGGCTGGATGAACTGGGTTTTTCTCCTGAAATGCTGACTAGATTTGAAGAAGTAATATCCCAGCCATGGGGCACTGTTCTGGTTACAGGTCCAACCGGCTCCGGCAAAACTACTACACTATATGCAGCTTTGAACAGAATTAACACAGTAGAAAAAAATATTATAACTATTGAAGACCCTGTGGAATACCGACTCGGTCTTATTCGCCAAATTCAGGTAAATCCTAAAGCAGGACTTACTTTTGTCAGTAGTCTGCGTTCTGTGGTGCGGCAAGACCCTGATGTTATTATGGTCGGAGAGATCAGGGACCACGAAACAGCGGAGATCTCTTCTCAAGCCGCTCTTACCGGACACCTGGTCTTTTCCACGCTACACACTAATGACGCTCCAGGAGCAGTAATACGATTGGTAAATATGGGGATAGAACCTTTCCTGATCGCCGGGTCTGTGATTGGAGTACTAGCCCAGCGTTTAGTTCGGAAGATATGTCCCAGATGTAAGGAGTCTTATAAACCAAGCAAAGTTCTTCTGCGCAGATTAGGGTTAAAAGAAAATAAATCATACGTTTTCTATCGCGGAAGAGGATGCAAAGCATGTAAAGAAACCGGATATAAAGGAAGAGTAAGCCTGTTTGAACTGCTAAGAGTAACTGATGAAATAAAAGAGCTGATAATTAAGGGAATATCACCTACCGCTATCAGGAAAAAAGCGGAAAAAGAAGGGATGAAAGAGTTAAGAGAAGATGGAATAGCTAAAATTTTACAGGGTATTACCACTATAGAAGAAGTTACCCGGGTTACTCAGATAACTACTGATATGATGGCGCCTATTGAGGTCAGCCAGGAAGAAAAGGTGGAAGCAAAGAAAGAGGAAATAAAAGAAAGAAGGACAGTAACGGAAGAAAAAGCGCCGGCTACAAGTTTGGGAAAAACCCTGAACCTGAACGAATATGAGAACAAGATAACCTCCTGGATTGCAGGGAAAAGGTAAAGATGTATGAAAAGTACTGGAAAGTAGAAGAGAAGCCCTTTAAAAACACTCCTGATCCAAGATATCTGTATTATTCCCCCCAGCACGAAGATGCTTTAATGAAACTCTCATACGCAGTGACCGGAGACATGGGCGGTGGTGTAATGACCGGTGTGTTTGGATGCGGAAAGACTATTGTTGGCAAGGCGTTGACACAGCAGCTGGGCGAGGCAAGATATAATTTTGCGTTTATAGATAATCCTATGGTCAGTTTCCCGGATCTCCTTCGGGCTATAGTAAGAAACCTAAATTCTTCTAAACTGCCTGATAAAAAAACCGAGCTCATGGTAGATTCACTTCTGGAAATTCTGGAGGGTGTTCTGATAGACAACGACAGGGACGGAAAGGATACTGTTATAATCGTAGATGAAGCGCATATTATAGACGACCCAAAGGTGTTTGAAGAGTTGAGGCTGCTGCTCAATTTTCAGACTAAAGGTAAATTCCTCCTGACTCTGCTTCTATTCGGACAGCCGGAACTTAAAGGCAAGATATACAATATTAAACAGCTGGAACAAAGAATGCCTATAAAATGCCATCTGGACAAATTAGAGACAAAAGAGATTTCGGCGTATATAACACACAGGCTCAAAGTTGCCGGCAGGGAAGAACCTATTTTTACTCCTGAGGCAATATCGGCAATTCAGGAACATTCAGGCGGCATTCCAAGAAGGATCAATCATATATGCGACCTCTCTATGCTTGTCGGCTTCGGGAAAAAAGCTGACAAAATAAGCGGGGAATTAGTTCAGCAGACGATAAAAGATTTTGGGATATAAAAGGGTAAAAGGAAAAAGTTAAAAGAAGAGGAACTTTGCATTCTTTTGCCTTTTGCGCTTTAACTTTTGAGGTATAAAGGTGGCTGTTGCAAAAATTTTAGTTGTGGATGATGAATCGGATATCATCCGCGCTGTTAATATAAGACTTGAGAACCTGAATTATGAGGTAGACACTGCTGACTCAGGTTTTACAGCTTTGGAGAAAATATCCTTAAACAAATACGATGTTGTCCTTTTGGATTTAGCGATGCCTATCATAGATGGTGTGGAAACCTTTAAGAGAATAAAAAATATTGACGAAAAACTGCCTGTGATATTTATGACCGCTTACGGAGACAGCAAATTAGCGGAGATGGCTAAAAAATGGCAGCCATCCGGGTATATTACCAAACCTTTTGATAAAGAAAAACTGCAGGACTGTATAGAAAGAGCTTTGATATCCCGTGGTTTCCCTTCAACTCCACTAAAAAAGCATATCCAGCAGAAATACGGGTTCAGAGAGATAATAGGAAAGTCTTCAAGCATACAACAAATATTTAAATCCATTGAACAAGTTAAAGATAATGATGTTACTGTTCTTATTCACGGCGAATCAGGCACAGGCAAGGAACTGGTTGCCAGAGCTATTCACTTCAACGGCGTCCGCAAAGAGGGTCCTTTTATCTCTATAAACTGTTCAGCTATACCGGAGACCTTGCTGGAATCAGAGCTTTTTGGTTTTGAAAAAGGTTCTTTTACCGATGCTAAAATGCGGAAACTGGGTAAATTTGAGCTGGCGCATAAAGGCTCTCTATTCCTGGATGAGATTGGAGAGATGTCGGCGCCTCTGCAGGTAAAAATATTAAGGGTACTGGAAGAGAAAGAGTTTATGAGAATAGGAGGCAGAAAAAAAATAAGCGTAGATGTCCGAATTATAGCCGCTACCAATAAAGACCTGTACAAAGAGGTTCAAAACGGAAACTTCAGGGAAGATTTATATTACCGAATAAACGTTTTCCCAATATATCTCCATCCCTTAAGAGAAAGAAAGGAAGACATACCTCTGTTTATTCAACACATTGTGGACAGGCTTAACAGCTATAATCACAACAAAATAAAACATATTCTTCCTGAAACCGTGCAGTTACTCACTCAGTATATGTGGAAGGGAAACGTCAGAGAACTGGAGAATGTTATTGAAAGGGCTATGATCCTCTCCGACGGCGATACATTAAAACCGGAATATCTTCCCGCTTATATAAATACAAGAAAAGAAAACATTTCTTCTCTTTACCTAAATTTGCCGGATACAAACATACCTTCTCTGGAAGAGATAGAAAAAGAAGCGATTTCCAAAGTCCTGTCTCTGACTAAAGGAAATATTTCTCAAGCAGCCGAGAAACTTAAAATCGGCAGAACAACATTTTATCGCAAAGCCAAAAAGTATGGAATAATGTAAAAAAATTAACTCACCCTGACCCTCTCTTGGAAAGAGAGGGAAAATGTTCTCCCTTCTCTTTGAAGAGAAGGGGTAGGGGGATGAGTTAGAGAGATAAACATGCCGACTTATCAATACAGAGCCAGAAATAAAGAGGGTGAGGTTATCACGAGCAGTCTGGACGCGGATAGTGAGCCTCAGGTTATAGCTCAACTGGAAGCTCTGGGAAATCTTCCTATTACAGTCTCCCTTGTTAAGAAAAAAGAAGAACCAAAATTCAAATTTTCATTAGGAGGAAAGATAGGTCCAAAAATTCTGACAGTCTTTACACGACAGCTTGCCACTATGATCCGCGCCGGAGTGCCTATTATTGCATGCCTTAACACACTGATGGCAGAATCAGAAAACGAAAGATTTAAACAGGTCTTAAGAGAAGTAAAAATGGATATTCAGGAAGGAAAGACTCTTTCAAGAGCTCTTTCCCTGCATCCAAAGGTTTTTTCCCAGCTATATACAAACACAGTTCTCTCAGGAGAGGCGGGCGGAGCGTTAGATGTGACACTGAAAAGACTGGCTACCTTGCTGGAGCATGAGGCAGAAATCCAGGCAAATATAAAAGCAGCTACCAGATATCCTGTTATAGTAATAGTCGGAATAACTATAGCTTTCTTTGTTCTGGTTACTACGGTTGTGCCTAAGTTTGCAAGTGTTTTCGCAGCTTCTAAAGTAGCGCTTCCTCTAGCTACCAGGATTTTGATAGGTGTAGATTACGGTATCCGTCACTATTGGTTCTATATTATTCCATCTATTCTCTTTTTGGGATTTGGTCTATGGAAATACATCCAGACAGAACAAGGAAAGTATCAATGGGACTGGCTCAAGCTTAAACTTCCCATATTCGGACCGCTTTCCACCAAGATCGCCGCATCCAGATTCGCCCAGACCCTGTCTACCTTAAGCAGGTCAGGACTGCCTATTCTTAAAACTCTGGACATAGTAGGGCTGACTATTGGAAACGTTGTTATAGGCAAAGAAATAAATAAGCTAAGCGCTTCGGTTACGGAAGGAAAAGGACTTGCTGAGCCGCTTCTTGAAGGCAAATTTTTTCCGCCTCTTGTTTCTCATATGGTAGCTATAGGCGAGCAGTCCGGGCATCTTGACGAAATGCTGGATTCTCTCCAGCAGCACTACGACCAGGAGATCAATTCTACGGTCAAGAACTTAACAACTCTGATTGAACCCGTACTCACTGTTGCTCTTGGTGTCATAGTTTTGTTCATAGCTCTGGGAATATTCCTGCCTATGTGGAATTTGGCGAGCGCTGTGAAATGAGAAGGAGAGAGAAAGGCATGTATCATATTAGAACAGTTCCTTATTTTACTGTTTCAGATAGGAATAGAAGATAAAATGCCTAATTCCCAGATAAGCCTGCGGAAAAGGGATTGGCTAAATTGGCACGTATTTTGCTCGTAATATAAGCTGCAGAAAGGACTTGACACAATGAAAGCTAGTGTGATAACGTTTCAAAAGGGAGGTGAAAACATGTTGAAGAAATCGCTTAAAATGGACAAAGGATTTACATTGATTGAGCTTGTCATGGTAATAGTGATCATCGGTATATTGGCTGCGGTAGCTATCCCTAAATATATCGGTTTACAGGGTGATGCTAGGAATGCTGCGGAACAGGGAGTAGTCGGAGGCGTGAGAGCTGGTATTAGTGTCTGGCATGCCAACGCATTAGTTAAGGCGACAACTCCTGTGTGGCCAGCTATTCTGGATGATGAGGATAACGATGCTACAACTAACTTATTTGCCAGCGTGCTGGATACCCCTATAAATTCCGCCTGGAAAAAGAACAGTGCTACGGAATATGAAGCCAACACGGGACACACTGGTACGGGGGGAGTAGCTACCTATACTTACAATACCCTTACTGGCTCGTTTACAAAGTAAGTCAAAAATGGTGTAGTTCTACATTGAGAAAGGGAGGATTAAAAAATCCTCCCTTTTGTTTTTTCTTTCTTTCTCTATTTATTCGTAAAATAGAGGAGAAAAACTCCCGTCTCTTTTCAATGTATGAGTTACGTACTATACTAAATTCCCCACAGAAAAAATGCTCAACATTTTTTTACGAGTATTATGCTCTGCCCTGGCTTCTTATTGGAAAAGCTTATCAGAAAAACAATAATTCTGAAAAAGCCATGGAAAATTATGAAAGAGCACAAAAAATTGTTCCATGGAAGACAGGATTTGATAAATGGCTGGGAATTAGAAGGAAGTAGACAGACCAGCTAGCTGGAATATCTATGTTTGATAAGGACTGGAAAGCCAAGACATTGCATCCTTTATATAATCGTAACAAAATAGGACATTTCTAAATGTGCTTGACAAATTAGTTGTATTTATTTTAAAATATTGTTAGCATACTTAGCGAAAGTAGCAAAAGATGCTAACAGTGCTAATTGTGCTAAAAGGGGAGGCAAGTGAAACTAAATCCATTTATGCCAGGCAGAACAATTGATCCTCGGTTTTTTGCAGGGAGAGAAAGTGAAATTAAAAAATTTAAAATGTTTTATAGAAATGTTAAGCAGGGTAATTCCTTGCATTTTGCTGTGCAAGGAGACAGAGGTATCGGGAAAACATCCCTAATTCGTTACCTTGAATCTTTAGCTAAGACGGATAAAGCTATTGTTGTTAGGCTAGACATGGATGCTTCTTTTGATAGCCTTAATGCTTTCGCTAAAGCTCTGCTTTCTAAAATACGTAAAGAAGGCCAAAGATATTCACAGTTATTTAAGGTCTCGGAGACATTTAGAAAACTGTTTCAGGAGAGATCTGTTTCGCTTGACCTTTTTGGGGCTTCTATTGAATTAAGCAAGAAAGAACAAATCCAATCCTTTGAACTTCAGGACAAACTTAGTGAAATATGGCTTAAAATGGCTAAAAATGTTCCCGCTGTTGTGATTATGATAGATGAGGCAGAATATTTAGAAAAAATAGAGGGAGCTTTCCAATACATAAGGAACGTATTTGCTAGATTAGCTGAAGAAAATTGCTGTTATATGCTTGTGATATCAGGGAAATTAACGTTGTTTAGAAAGATAAAAGAAATCCATTCTCCATTAGCAAGGTTTTTTAATCCCGTAGAATTGGGCTCTTTTAATGAAAAAGAGAGCAGAGAGGCAATCCTCAAGCCCTTGCAGGGTTCTGAGTTTGAAATGTCCAATACGGTCATCAATAAAATCATAGAAGAAAGCGAAGGTCATCCTTATATTATACAAGTATATGGCTTTTATCTTTGCGAAAATTCCCCAAAGAAAAACATCGATATTTCTGTATTTAATGCTAATTATCCTATTATTTTAGATAGTCTTTCTCAACAACTTTTTTCGGATTATTATCATTTAGCAAGTAATGCTGAAAAAAACATTCTCAAGTTGATGGCGAATGATGATAAAAATACTATTCAAATTGTAGATGTCGCCAAGAAAGCTGGAAAAACAACTTCTGAAATAAGTTACTTATTTGAGCGCCTCGTAGAAAAGGATTCTTTGATTAAAACAAGTAGGGGGAAATACTCATTGTTTCATGGGTTATTTAAGCAATATTTGAAACAGGTTGAATATAAGGAATATTTATAATGCTTATTGGATATACTAGCATTTCAACACATGACCAAAATCTTGATTTGGCTATTCTTGGGCTTTTTGTAATAATTTTTAAACTCATCCAAAAAGAGATTGGCACTTAAGTAAGAAGCTGATTTACGGCTCATTCCTACCCTTCTATCTTCTATGAGTATTACGCTCAACCCTGGCTCCTTATTGGAAAAGCTTATCAGAAAAATAATAATTCTGAAAAAGCCATGGAAAATTATGAAAGAGCCCAAAAAATTGTCCCGTGGAAGACGGGATTTGATAAATGGCTGGGAATTAGAAGGAAGTAGACAGACCAGCTAGCTGGAATATCTATGTTTGATAAGGACTGGAAAACTAAGATATTGCATCCTTTATATAATCGTAAAAAAACAGGACTTTCTTAGAATCATGCGGAGCAAACAAAAACGGACCTACATCTTTTGCCAATAACTTAAAATTAAGCTTCTCGCATCTCAATAAAAGCCGCTTTTTTAAATCAAAGTTATCTCTAATTTTCAATTTTTGTTTTAAGTATTCAAGATTCGGTTTTGTCTTACCCAGCAGAAAAACAGCATCGTAAAAATCCCTCCCCATCGGACGCTTGCGTTCAAAAATAGCATATATTTTCTGAGCCAGCAATACATCAACAGGCACCACATTTATTCTTAAGAACACATCAAACTTGTTTATAATAACCACATCCGGACAATAACTAAACCTCTGAGGCTCTGCATCAAGTTGAATCAACAATCTTTCCTCTCTATGACCGGAAAGTCCATTCTCAAAAAGCACACCAAAAATTCTGATATAAGATCTATATGCGCCTTTAAACACATTCTTGACTTCCACAATATACCCTTCCTGCTCCAACTTTCTCTTTATTAATTCACTTAATTGCTTAAAATCTCCTTCATCCAAACCAAGATTATCAAAATCTAAATCTTCTGAGAACCTTGTATTTGAATGTATAATGCGAGCAGCTGTCCCGCCCATAAACGATAATCTTTCGCCAAACTTTGATTCAAATATAATATCCAGTATCTTATATTGCAGATATTCCCGCAATAGATTCCGCTTGAACGGCTTTAGATATTCGGGATAGAAAGATTCTATCTGTCCTATATCAAGCATGTTTTACCCACTCCAGAAAAGATTTTATTGTCTTGCTTAATGTCTTTTGAGTAAACTTTTCAAGAAATGCATAGAGTTTTTTTTCATCAACTTGATGAAAGAACGCGTCTCTATTTATGCGAAGACCTGTAAAATCACTTTCTTTTTTCACATTTGGATTGATATAAAGATAATCCAGAATAGTTTTTTCTATGCTGGCAATCTTAAAATATTTGTCGTTATACTTGATGAGATTATAACCAAAGAAGAGTTCTTGCTTTATTGTTTTATAGCTAAATTCCGCTATCGGGGTCTTAAACCTATAAGTGCGACGAGTAGAAGCAGAGGTTATCTCATACACGCTTTCAGGAATTAAATTATAATAAGACATCGCCATTTCAAACGATATATAGGACGGCTTATATATTCTATTAGCAATTTCAAAAAGAACATTTTCATTAAGTTCCAGATCAGAAAAAACATAATAGCCCTTTACAATCTTTTTGATATAGCCCTTAGCCTGCCATTCATTTAATCTTGCGCGAAAGAAATCACTGTCAATCTTTTTAATGTCGTTAATGGAAAATACTGTAAAATCCTTTAACGCCTCTTTCAGTCTAACATACTGCATTTTATTTCTCTAGAATACTCTTTTTAGTATTAATAAGAAATATATTATCCGCATTTATTTTAGAAATCAAGTATTAAATCCCAAATTCCTATTTAGACCGGCAAACACAGGGATCTAAAGAAAATTCGAGATTAGTTTTTACCTAATCTACTTATTTCTGCCAAGAATTTCCTTTCAAATCACTATAATTCACTCAAAGAACGTTTTATGCCTGGTT
>JAUWOV010000092.1 GCA_030611945.1 bacterium
TCATGGACATTGCCTTGCAAAAGGTGGCAAGTTACCTGAAATGATGGCCGAGCTCTGCGGTAAAGCAACAGGATACTGCAAAGGAAGAGGAGGCTCCATGCACATTGCAGACGTTACAAAAGGGAATCTTGGTGCAACAGGTATAGTTTGCAGCAATGTTCCTGTTGCAGTTGGAGCAGCTCTATCTGTAAAGATGAGAAAAACCTCCCAGGTTGTTCTGTGTTTCTTTGGAGACGGCGCATCAAATAACGGTGTTTTTCACGAGTCACTGAACATGGCAGCTGTATGGAATCTGCCTGTTATATTTGTATGTGAGAATAATCTGTATGGAATGAGTGTTTCTGCAAAAAGATGTTCAGCTGTTAAGGACATGGCAGATAAAGCTAAAGCATATGATATGCCTAGTATGATCTGCGATGGTATGGACATACTTGCTGTTCGAGAAACCATAGAAAAAGCTGTTGAAAGAGCTCGCAAGGGAGACGGACCTACGCTTGTAGAGTGCAAAACGTATAGATATTTCGGACATTCAAGAAGTGATCCCAGAGCATACAGAACAAAGGAAGAGGAAAAGGAATGGAGAAATAAATGTCCTATTAAGCAGTTCAGTAAAAAATTAACAGACAATAAAATTCTTACTGAGCAGGAAATCGCTCAAATTGAGAGACAGGCTGAGGAGGCTGTTGAAAGCGCAGAGAAATTTGCTGTTGAAAGCCCGTATCCTGATATTAAAGAACTGAGGGATGATATTTATGCGCCTTCTCCAGCGGAGCTAGTAAATGGAGGTGCCATAAGATGAGAGAAATACTATATAAAGACGCACTTGTTGAAGCTATGCGGGAAGAAATGGAAAGAGATGAAAAAGTTTTTGTTATGGGAGAGGACATAGCGATATATGGAGGAGCCTACGGAGCAACAAAAGGCTTATATGAACAGTTTGGAGAGGAAAGAGTAAGGGATACGGCAATCTCTGAGTCAGCTATAGTCGGCGCTGCTATCGGTGCTGCAATAACAGGTATGAGACCGATTGCAGAGATCATGTATATTGATTTTATTACTCAGGCAATGGACCAGCTTGTAAATCAGGCAGCAAAAATGAGGTATATGTTTGGCGGGAAAACTACTGTCCCCATGGTACTGAGAACCGAGGGCGGAGCAGGCAGATGTATTGCAGCTCATCACTCCCAAAGTCTTGAGGCATGGATAATGCATGCGCCCGGATTATATCTTGTAATGCCGTCTACTCCATATGATGCAAAAGGACTTCTAAAAGCATCTATTCGAGACGATAATCCAGTTGTGTTTATTGAACATAAGATGCTTTACGCTATGAAGGGAGAAGTTCCTGAAACTGATTATATAATCCCTTTGGGAGTTGCTGATATCAAGAAAGATGGTAGTGATGTTACTATTGTGGCATATTCCAGACAGCTCCATGTAGCCATGGAAGCTGCCGCAGAGCTTGAAAAGGATAATATTTCAGCAGAAGTCATTGATCCAAGAACGCTCAAGCCTTTAGATCTTGATACTATTTTAACATCTGTTAAAAAGACCAGCAAACTCGTTATTGTATCAGAGGGATATAAAACGGGAAATGTGGCTAGTGAGATTGCAATGCTTGTTATGGAGCATGGATTTGATTTATTGGACGCTCCTGTGAAGAGGGTCTGCGCTGTAGATGTGCCTGTTCCAATGAGTCCTGTATTGGAAGATGCGGCAATTCCAAATAAACAAAATGTAATAAATGCGGTTAAGGAGGTTTGCCAATGATTAAAGAAATAATAATGCCGAAACTTGGCCAAACCGTAGAAGAATCAACGGTTGGTAAATGGCTAAAAAAAGAAGGAGATAAAGTAGAGAAAGGAGATGTGCTTCTTGAGGTTACAACCGATAAAGCAACCTTGGAGGTAGAATCATTTGCAAACGGGGTACTCAGGAAGATTATTCACAAAGAGGGAGACGTTGTGCCGGTTTTGACAGTTATTGGATACATTGCCGGCAGTATGGATGAGGAGATTCCTGAGAAACCACAGGAACAATTACAAGAAGAAAGAAAAGAGGAAGAGGCATCTTCTGATGCAGAACCTGTTCCAGAAGTTCAGGATAAATCCGTCATAGAAGAAGGCAGGGTAAAGATTTCTCCTCTAGCTAAAAAGCTGGCAAAAGAAAAAGGCATTGACATATCGAAGGTTAATGGGACTGGTCCTGGTGGAAGAATTGTCAAGGAAGATATACTTGCTTTTGGAGGAGAGGCAGAGGGCACAGAAAAAATTGCTGCAAAGACAATACCGGTAAAGGGGATGAGAAAGGTCATTGCAGAGCGGCTTCAGCAAAGTTTTCAAACAATTCCTCACTTCTATCTTTCAACAGAGATAGATATGACAGAATGTGTAAAAGCCAGAGCTGAAAAATCACCAAAGCCTGCGTTTAATGATATTATTATAAAGGCTTCAGCTCTTGCAATATCCGAAAATTCGGGAATAAATTCCTCTTTTAAAGGTGACTCAATTGAGATTATTGGAGACATAAACATTGGGCTTGCAGTAGCTGTGGATGATGGTCTGGTTGTTCCTGTTATACGAAACGCAGATAAACTGGCGGTATCGGATATTTCTAAAAAGCGTGACGAGCTTGTAAATAAAGCAAGAGGCAGAAAACTTCTGCCCTCTGATTATGAAGGAGGAACATTTACAATTACTAACCTCGGAATGTTTGAGATAGATAATTTTTCGGCAATTGTAAATCCTCCGCAAAGCGCGATTTTAGCTGTTGGCAGGATAAAACAAAAACCAGTTATTATTGACGGTAATATCGGCATTCGCTCAATGATGCAGGTTACGGCTTCCTTTGATCACAGGTGCATAGACGGCGCACTTGGAGCAAAATTCCTGCAAAAGGTTAAGGCGTATCTGGAGAATTCGAAAGAGATTATGTGACACGCTGTCATTTCCAAGTATTTCTTGACACAACTATGATACATGGTATACTTGCAACAGATGTGTCAGTTAAGTAAGCAGGAGGTGGTAAAATGTTAAAAAATGTATCTACGTTAGAAATCAGACGGAACCTTGGAGCGATTCTTAATAGAGTGAGTTTGAGAGACGACCAATATATTATTGAAAGAAAAGGAGAGTTGCTGGCTGCAGTGGTTCCTGTCTGGCAGTTAAAAAAATGGCAGGATGAGAAAGAGATGTTTTTTAGAATGATAGACAAAACACAACAGAGAAACAAGGAAATACCTTTATCTGTCATTGAAAAAGAGATTGGTGAAGCCATAAAAAGTGTTAGAAAAGACAGCAAATGCTAAAGATAGTAGCAGATACAAATCTCATTGTAAGCGCAGTAATAACTTCTTATGGAAACTCTGCCAGGGTGTTAGAACTTTTTAGGAAAAACTTGATTGAGATCGTTATATCAGAAGAAATAACGATTGAGATTCAAAGAGTTCTAAATTATCCCAAAATTAGGAAAAGACATGGATGGAGTCAGGAAGAAATCAAACGGTTTGTTAAAAGGCTTAAAAAATTTTGTATTGTTGTTGCCCCTGAAGCGCATTCTGATTCAATTGTGAAACAAGATGCCTCTGACGATAAATTTTTAGACTGCGCAGTTGCCGGTGAAGTTGATTATATTATAACAGGCGATAATCATCTTCTGAATCTTGGACAATATTCAGGTATTCCAATAATCACTCCAAAACAGTTTTTGGATAGCATACAATAAAGTCTATTTTAACTTTTTACTTAATCTGAACCTTTTTCTCTATGACAATTTGAGGATAGTATTTATAGCATCCTATTTTTACATGTTTCAGTACAATTTTTGAATTATTTTTTGGTCTTAACTTTTTATTCTTGAAGTACAATTTAATTTTTTTGTTACTGCCGTAATAAAAATATCCTCGTTTATAAATACCTTCAGCTTCTGATATGACTTCACTCTGAAGACCCGGTTCAGAGAAATCAGCCGAAGTATCACTCAATAAATGAGAAGCAAAATTAGCCGCTTTCCCAATCTCTTTAATATCCCCAATCTCCGTGATTTCGCGAAGCCCATGATAGTCATACAGCATTTTTACAGTCAAATGATAGACTTTACCATGCTCCAGGTTACCCCCTGCTTTGTATATAAAGATTGCTCGACCATTTTTTTGTTTGATGACTGCATCATTTCCATATTTATAGATAACGATGCAGTGTTCAAGACGGTAGTTGACATTTCCAATTCTTGAACTGTAAAGAGCAGAGATATCCATTTTTTTAACTTTAAAGGAGTGATATCATCGGCAAAGGTGTCATGCTTTTTAAAACAGAAAGGTTCGGTGGAAAAATACGCAAAAATCGGTAGGTGGTCAGAGTATCCTTTGCCCAGGTGCTTGCCCCTACCGCTTTTTGCTCTTTGCCAGCGGTGGGTGGCGTTTCCCTTGAACAGATAGTCAGGATCGAATTTGTCAAACGAATTATCCACATAAGAGATTCCTTTATCATCGTAAAGTGCTTTAGGCAGGATGATATTGTCAAGGCTGTTCTTGTTACCGAAAAAATTGTATGACCAGCGTCTGGTTTTTTTAATTTCAAGCCATAAATTATACAGACGCTCATTAAAGGTCTGTGTTGCCAAAATCTGTTCATTTACCATTCCTGAATCTTTAATAGTCCTGAGAATATGATTGATTCCTGTAATACCGGAAGTGTCGTTCAGCCTGCTGGAATCTCTGAAAGTTTTGTATTCGTTATAGTTTGAATTAAAATCGCCTATCAGTATAAAGTCAGCATCATCTTTTAGTTTGTCAATATCTTCCTTTAGCTTTTTAGCGCAAGCTATTCTCAAGCTTTCAGGACCTCGTTTTGATTTCCAGTGATTGATAAACAGGATGAGACGATTCCCATCAATATCAAGAGTTACTTTAAGAATATTTCTGGCAAATTTACTATCAACGTGTATTTCTTCTTTCTCTATAATTGGAAACTTGGACAGAACAGCGCACTTCACTACCGTAGCCTTGGAGTCCGCAATCTCAAAATAAGGATAATTCAACCCAAAGTCTTTCAGCCTGTTACGTAGAAGAATAAGAGAGCATTTCGATTCAATCTCCTGCAATGTGATAACATCAGCTCTCAAATCCTTTATTACTTCTGCGATATTTGTAATTTTAATGTCGACGATATCTTTTGTCCAGCCATAACCAGTGTTCGGAATATACTCGGTGTATTCAGTCCCATCTTTATTGAGGTCAAAAAGATTTTCAACGTTATAACTTGCAACCTTAAAGATTCTTGCTTCTATTGACGTTACACAGCAGAATAAGATAAGCAAAACTAATGCAATTGTTCTTTTCATCTACAATTATCCTTCAATTATTAAAAGGATACCTAGTCGCTAACTATAAATATATCAATAGGTTATAGAATTGCAATTTTGGCAGAACATCTTTTAAGTGCTTTTTCGACAGATACGTTATGTGTATTCTTAATAGGAATCCAACTTTTCTTTTGCTATTTGTTTGATTTTTTCAAAACCAGAATTATACCTGACCAATTTCTCCCAATTTATTTTCCCGTCGTCGCAAAACTTTTGAGAGAACCCTAAAGTTAATTTGTTAACAATTTGGGCGTAGCTTTCCAAAAACTCATCATTCTTCTGCTTGGTCTTGTGTCCAATTGGGTCAATAATGTCCAGATACAATTCTTTATCTCCTGAGATAAACTCCCAAAATTTTTGACCGCATAATTTCACGTAGCCGTTTTTGTCAGGCTTGTTGTCTTTACCAAAACAACAGCCGTTTACCGCAACGACTTTGTTGCCAATTTTGGATCGTAATAATTTTTTTGCGTTTTTAAAATTGATTCTCAATTGTCTGATCTGACTTGAGTTGCCCCAGTTCCAGCCAGCTTTTATTTCAACAACATACATAACTCCGTCTTTTTCAAACTCTAAATCAATACCCGTCAATTCCGACTTCTTGGCTCCATACACTTTATCACAGACAAAAACAGCAAGACCCTCAATCCCAAATTCCTATTTAGACCGGCAAACACAGGGATCTAAAGAAAATTCGAGATTAGTTTTTACCTAATCTACTTATTTCTGCCAAGAATTTCCTTTCAAATCACTATAATTCACTCAAAGAACGTTTTATGCCTGGTT
>JAUWOV010000037.1 GCA_030611945.1 bacterium
AACCAGGCATAAAACGTTCTTTGAGTGAATTATAGTGATTTGAAAGGAAATTCTTGGCAGAAATAAGTAGATTAGGTAAAAACTAATCTCGAATTTTCTTTAGATCCCTGTGTTTGCCGGTCTAAATAGGAATTTGGGAGATCATCTCGGGGATGTGTATTCTCAAAAAAAGATGTATAATAAAGCTATTGAGCAGTGGGAAAAAGCAGTAGAGTTAGGCGCAGAAGATAGGAAAATAATTGAAGAGAAAATAAAAAATGCAGGGAGAAAATAATATGGACATTAGATTTAATTATGAACCAAAATCCGGTTATACAAAGGTATTGTTTCCTGATGGAGAATTATTGAATTATATTGAGTTCGGAATTATAGAACTTTCTGCAGGAGAACAGTATTCGGAAAATACAGAGGACAATGAGGTTGTCCTGATTATTCTCAAGGGTAAGTGTGTGATCAGCACAAACATTATAAAGTGGGGGCCGATAGGTGGGAGAAAGGATGTATTTAGTGGTAAGGCTTATGCTACGTATATACCAAGACAGAACAGATATGATATTACTGCAACAACTGATTTAGAAGTGGCTGTATGCAAAGGAAGAACTGATTTTGCTGGGGAGCCTGTTGTTATAACGCCTGATAAAGTAAAAGTTCGATCTGTTGGAAATGGAATCTGGACAAGAAATGTATACAATATTATTGATGAAAGAACCCCTGCAGGGTCTCTTCTTGTTGGTGAGACAATAAATCCTCCTGGCAATTGGTCATCATTTCCTCCGCATAAACACGATATTGAAAATCCACCGGAAGAAACAAAATTAGAAGAGGTATACTTTTTTAAAGTTCAGCCTGAAGAGGGGTTTGGTATGCAGAGAGTATATACTGATCCTGCATCGAAAGATGAGGGTTTTGATGAGGCACTAGTTTTAAAAAACAACACTGTGACTGTTATGCCTAGAGGATATCATCCTGTCTGTGCCGCGCCAGGATATTCGGTTTATTACCTCTGGATACTTGCAGGGAAAAACAGGAAACTCATTCCCAAAGACGACCCGCAACATTCATGGATTAAGAAGGAAGATAATCTATGAGGAGGATTTTAGGATATGTCTAAACTTAAAAACGTTGTTATTGCTCAATCCGGTGGTCCATCACCAGTAATTAATAACTCTCTCAGGGGAGTTGTCGAGACATGCAAGATGTTTCCTGAGAAGTTTGGCAGAATATATGCTGGATACCATGGAATAGAGGGTGTCCTTAAGGAGGAATTGTTGGATTTGAGCGCTCAGAGTGAAGAGGAAATATCTCTTTTAAGGACAACTCCAGCTGCTGGAGCAATAGGAACATGCCGCTATAAATTAAAACAAGAACAAGTTGCAGATTTTAATCGTGTTATAGAGGTTTTTAAAGCTCATAATATCGGCTATTTCTTTTACATTGGCGGCAATGATTCAATGGATACAGCCCATAAAATTAGCGTGCTTGCAAAGGATAAGGGGCTGGATTTAATTGCCGTAGGCGTGCCGAAAACAATAGACAATGATGTTGGAGATGAAGAATTCAAGCTTATAGATCATACTCCCGGATACGGAAGTGTAGCAAGATACTGGGCGTATTGCATCCAGAATGCAAATGAAGAGAATGCCGGTTCTTCTCCTGCAGATCCTGTTACGGTGATTCAGGCTATGGGAAGGAAGATAGGTTTTATTCCTGCGGCAGCGCGTCTTGCAGATCCTGAAAGGAAGATGCCATTACAGATATATCTTGCTGAGACTGAGCTTTCAATAGAAGATCTTGCAGACAATGTGAATGAAGAGTTAAAAAGATCAGGCAGGGTTATTGTAGTGATAAGTGAGGGATTTCAGGTTGGAGATATTGGAGAAGCAAAGGATGCCTTTGGACATACTGAGTTTGGCGCAAGTCATGGTACTGTTAAACAGACGGTTGTGAATTATTTAAATAAAGTTGGACTTAAAGCAAGAGGCAGTGCAAGAGGATTTATACCTGGAACTGACCAGCGGGATACAGCAATTTATGCTTCTACAGTGGATTTGGACGAAGCCTACAAAGTTGGTCAGAAAGCGGCTCTGATAGCCTATGAAGAAACCAATGGTTTTATGTCTACAATTCTCAGAAAATCAGGATCAATTTATAGTGTTGAATATGGCAAGGTTCCGCTTGAACAGGTTGCAAATTCAGAAAGAAAATTTCCTTCAAACTGGATAGCAAAGAATAGGATTGATGTAACTGACGAATTCGTAAAATATGCAAGACCGCTCATTGGCGAGGATTGGGTGAGCGTGCCGATAGTTAACGGCATACAGCGTTTTGCTAGAATTAAGCCTGTATTTGCTGAGAAGAAATGCGCTGAATACATTCGCGTATAAAAATAATTAAAGAGAAGGACTTGATGGGAGGATAGTCAATAATTATGAATTTTCAATTGTTAAATAAGCTGCAGATAAAAGATATTTATAAAAATTCAGTTACAAAAATTCAGGATACGACGCTGCTTTTGGTAAAAAAAGACAGCATAAAGAAACTTGTTGTCATGGGTAATAGGACTATTCTGGATAAATTTGAAGGAGAAATTACCGATTTAGAAGAAGGCGCTCTAAAAATATGTGATTTAATCTCTAATAATGCGGAGATATTAAGAGATATGTGTCCTTTTACAAAGCCCGTTCCAATTGGCATGCAGAGTGGGTTTGGATTTGGAGACAGACTTGGAAATGCTACTGTTGGTCATATCAAGGCAGTTAAGAAATTCAAAATTATTCCAATATTTGCCCAGCAGTCCATAAGGGAGCTTTCAAGGACAGGAAGAACTCCGCAGGAAGTTATAGACAGCGCTGCATGGGCGGTTTTTGAGGATCATTTCGTAGATGGCTATGGCGCTGATGCGGATCATTTAAAGACACTGCGCGATATAGAAGTAATGGCTAATGCCGGATTTACGATGTTTACAATTGATCCGTCCGATTATATTGAAAATAGAGATGAAGTTATTAAACATGTTGTCAAGATGTATAACTATCTTAAAGAGTTAAAGGGAGACGCTGCTTTTGACTTTGAGGTATCAGTTGATGAGACTTCTTATCCAACAACTGCGGAAGACCACATATTTATTATAAGAAAACTGCGCGAATCAGGTGTGAATGTTACAAGCCTTGCTCCGCGATTTGTAGGTCAGTTTCAGAAGGGGATTGATTATATAGGGAACATAGAACTTTTCAGAAAACATTTGGTAGAACATTGCAATATTGCAAAAGATAACGGCGGTTATAAATTAAGCATTCACTCAGGCAGCGATAAGTTTTCTGTATACCCTGTGATCGGTGAGGTGACAGAAGGCAATATTCATGTTAAAACAGCGGGAACATCATATCTTGAAGCAATAAAAACAGTAGCAGAAACAAGTCCGGATTTTTATAGAGAACTTCACAATTTTGCGCTTAAAAGATTTGAAAAGGACAGAGCATCCTATCATGTAACAACTGATTTACGCAGAATACCTGACGTAAAAGACTTGAAGGATTCTGAATTGCCTGAACTTATGAATCAAATTGACGCCCGCCAGCTTATGCATATAACGTATGGTTCGGTTCTTAATGCAAAAGACAAGAATGGAGAATTGCTTTATAAAAACAGGTTAATGAAAATACTTAATGAGTATGAGGATATATATTATAAGCATCTTGACAGTCATCTTTCAAAGCATCTGGAAAAGCTGGGAGTAGAAAGAAAGCAGCGAGTGAAATTTAAATAAAGAGAGGAGTTGGATTATGAGTAAATATAATTTGAAACCGATAGATGTGCCCAAAGTTAAGACAAAATACCGCTGTATACAAACAAAACTTCCTGTACCTGAATCTCTTAGTATATTTAAGGCATTGCAGGAATCTGAACCTGCATCCATGATGGGGCAGCCGCCTATAGTATGGCATAAAGCCGAAGGATTTCAGGTTTCGGATAGATGGGGCAATACATGGCTTGATTGGTCTTCCTGTGTGTTGATTAGTAACGCAGGACATGGAAGGAAAGAGATTATAGCGGCTATAAAAGATATGCTGGACCAAAATCTTCTGGCCACTTATGTTTTTGTCCATGAAAAAAGGGCAGAGCTTACCAAAGCCCTGCAGGCTCTTTCCCCTGATCCAAAAAATTACAATGTGTTTATACTTACTACTGGTAGTGAAGCCACAGAGAACTGTATTAAGCTGGCAAAGACCTACGCTCTGGAAAAACACGGGTCTCAAAAAAAATATATGGTTACTTTCAAGAACGCTTTTCATGGTCGTACATTAGGCTCGCAGCTGGCGGGAGGTATGGATAAATTAAAGAAATGGATCGTTGATGAAGGCAGGACATTTATTCAGGTGTCTTTTCCTGACGGTTATAAGAACGAGGATGTCTCTTTTGACCTTTTCTTGAAAAGCATAGCCGAACAAAATATAAAACCCGAAGAAATAGCCGGTGTTATGACGGAATCCTATCAAGGCGTAGGTCCCGATTTCTTGCCCTATGATTATGCTCAGGCTTTAGACAAGTTTTGTAAAGAGCATGATATCGTAACTATTTTTGATGAGGTGCAGGCCGGTTTTGGCAGAACTGGAAAGATGTTTTGTTTCCAGCATTATAATATAAAACCAGACCTTATTGCTTGCGGAAAAGGCATTACTTCCTCATTGCCTCTTTCAGCAGTAATCGGCAGAAAGGACATTATGGGACTCTACGCGCCGGGATCTATGACTTCTACTCACTCGGCAAGTCCTATTCCTGTGGCTGCGGCTCTGGCCAATTTGGAGATAATAAAGAAGGAAAGTCTTGTAGAGAATGCCAGGAAGTTAGGAGAAATACTTATACCTGAGCTAGAGAGAATAAAGAATAAATATTCAGACAGACTCGGTTGCGTTCAGGGCAAGGGGCTTGTGGCTGGTATTCAGGTGGTAAAGAGCGGCACTAAAGAGCCTGATGCCGAGACAGCTTTAAAGATCAACGAAAAATGTTTCCAGAAAGGACTGTTGATGTTTGCGCCGGTGGGTATCAACGGTGAGTGTATAAAAATTTCCCCGCCTTTAACTATAAACGAAGAGGCTTTAAGGGAAGGCATTGGTGTGCTTGAAGAAGCGTGCGATGAAGTATTGGGAAACTAATTTGGAGAATTAATGTTATGATAAATAAAAAGTCGGACAAGACAGTTGATGTTACCATAGTCGGCGGGGGCATGATTACCAATGACTTGATTTTACCTTCTGTTTATCATTTGCAGAGGATGGGTGTAGTGGGAGACATAAATATATGTTCGCTGAATAATCCTCCGCTCAAAGCGCTCAAAGAGAACAAAGAGATTCAGGATGCGTTTCCAGGCCAGGATTTTACAGCTTATCCGTCTCTTTCGGAGTTACCTGATAAAAACCTTCCTGAATTGTACAAGGAAGTATTAAGCAGGATGCCATCCCGTCAGGCTGTGGTAGTGGCTATGCCTGACCAGCTTCACTACGAAGTGGTTAAGGAAGCATTAAAAAATAATCAGCATGTGCTTTGTGTCAAACCACTTGTCCTAAAGTACGAACAGGCGAAAAAAATTGAAGAGATTGCTTATCAGAAAGGGCTTTTTGTCGGAGTGGAATATCATAAACGTTTTGACATTCGTTCGCTGATAGCCAGACGCAGTTATGAACTTGGCCACTTCGGTGAATTTGTTATGGGAGAGGCTAAGATGATTGAACCGTATCTTTACAGGTCTTCTAATTTTCAAAACTGGTTTACTATGGATAAAACAGACCCGTTTGTTTATGTGGGCTGCCATTATGTTGATCTGGTTTACTTTATCACAGGTCTTAAACCTGCTGAGGTTTCAGTGGCTGGGATCAAAGGAAAGTTTCCTAACGGAAAAGAAGGTTATATGTGGGCAAACGGTCGGGTTAAGTATGAGAACGGGGCTTTATTGTCTGTAACTGACGGATTGGGTTATCCAGATGATGGCGCCGGCAGTAACGAGCAAAATCTGACTATGTACTGCGAAGGCAGCGGAAAAACAGGTATGATTAAACATAATGATCAGTTCAGGGGTGTAAGCCACAGTTTTTTGGAAAACATTGGCTGTGCAGGGTCACGATTTAATTATATCAATCCTGATTTTTACCGTTTGGTTCCATGGGAAGGAGAAGGATATAAACCCGTAGGATATGGTTTTGAATCAGTGGCTGCAACAATCAATACTATTAGCAGCATTGAAAATGAAGCGCAATCTTTTTCCGAAGACGAATCGTTGAATAAAAGACAAAAAATGATCAAGGATGTTGATGAAAAGGGTATTATTGCCACACCGGCTAACAGTTATATAAATGAATTGGTAGTTGAAGCGGCAAGAATGTCAATATTAAGCGACGGCGACGCCATAAAAATTGTTTATGGAGATGAGCCGCACGTAGAACAGCGTGGTTAAGTCAGGGATATAAAGAATGAGATTCACAAATGGCAGGATTTGTACAAAGGATAAAATAGTAACGGATCAAGACCTGATCATTAATGATGGCAGAATTTTTTTAGAAAAAAGCGCTGGAAATATTAAGTGTAAAGATGAAAATATTGTTGATCTTAAAAGCTCTTATGTCCTGCCGGGATTTGTGGACATTCATACACATGGGGCCGGTTTATTTGACCTCACTTTAGGTCAATATAATCCTAAAACTAATTCCTTTCAAAGCTCTTCTGAAATATATCAGGAAGCATTTCCTCGTTATGTGCGACTGCGTACAAAAACAGGAGTTACTAATCTATATTTGGCTACTATTGCGGATTCCATAGAACATCTGCAATTTTGTCTTGAGCAATTGAATAAATACATGAATTCGGATAGCAATGGTCGGGATGGTTGTTTAATAAAAGGTAGTTTGCTGGAAGGCACTTTTTTAAATCCCCTGATGTGCGGCGCCCAGAATCCAGAATATGTTTTTGCGCCGGATATTAAAAAATTTGATGAGATAAATAAATCGGGCGCAATAAAATTAGTTAATGTAGTTCCTGATCATGGCAAGGAGTCTTTTAAATTAACAAAAGCCCTTCAGGAAAAAGGTATTATCGTTGGAACAGGACATACAAACGCTACTGCCGATCAGATTAAAACAGCTATGGAAAATGGACTGGACTATGTCATCCATTTTCTTAATGGTCCTACAGGCAGTTCTTTTAAACCTTTTAATGGAGGCGGAGCAGTAGAAGGGATATTACAGAATGACAGTATATACGTTGAATTAATTGTGGACGGATTTCACGTTAATCCGGCTTATGTACGGGATGTTATAGAAAGGAAAGGCATTGAGAATATCATTGCTGTTACAGACGCAGTGTTTGTTAGTCAGGCTGAAGATATCACAGACTTTGAGATGGCGGGAATTTCCGGACGTATGAGCGCGGACGGGAAGTACGTATATGTAGCAGGGTCAAAACCATTAACCCTTTTCGGCAGCGTTCTGACTATGGATAAGGCGTTCAGCAATATATTATCTTTACTAACTCAGGACATGGCAGGGGTATGGTATCGTGAACATAAGGCTATTGATTTTGACCGAGCTGTTTTGACTGCGGCTCGGATGTGTGCAGCAAACCCATGTGATATGTTAAAGAAACACGGAGCGGAAGATCCTGAAACAGGATCCATAGAAGAGGGCAAATGGGCTGATTTGTTAGTAGCGGATATTAAAGGACAATCGGGAGATTACAAGTTGGATGTTCATAATGTTTTTGTGCGTGGCAATAATGTATTTTCTGATATTAAACAAAAAAAGAATATGATAAATGAGTGATCCTGCGCAGTTATTAAAAGATCTTAAAGCGGAAAAACAGTTTTTTGTGGGCATTGATTCTGACGGGTGTGCGTTTGACACTATGGAAGTAAAGCATAAAGAATGTTTTATTCCTAATATCATCAATGAATGGGAGCTTCAGGCAGTATCAAAGTATGCAAGAGAAGCTGCGGAATTTGTAAACCTCTATTCAAAATGGCGTGGAATAAACAGGTTTCCTGCTCTTACAATGGTTTTTGATCTTCTTCAAGAAAGAGAAGACGTAAAAAAACGCGGTGTTAATATACCTGAAGCAAAGTCCCTGCGTGAATGGATTGAGAAAGAAACAAAGCTCGGTAATCCTGCTTTAGAACAAGCCGTTAAGGAAACAAATGACACTGTGTTAACTCAGGCTTTAAAATGGTCTAAGGCAGTTAACGAGTCTGTGGCAAAAATAGTTCGCGGAGTGCCTCCGTTTCCTTTTGTCAGAGAAGGTCTTGAAAAGATATCTAATACAGCAGATGCAATTGTTGTGTCTGCCACTCCATGTGATGCTCTCAAGAGAGAGTGGGATGAACATGATATTGCTAAATATGTCAGGGTGATTGCTGGACAGGAGATGGGAACAAAGAAAGAACATCTGGCATTTGCCGCTGTTGGGCAGTACAAGCCGGATCATATTCTAATGATAGGCGATGCTCCGGGAGATATGAAAGCAGCGTGCGCTAATAATGCCCTGTTTTATCCAATTAATCCCGGAGACGAAGATATATCATGGGAAAGATTCTACAATGAAGCCTTTGATAAATTTATAAATGGAACATATGCTGGAGATTATGAAAAATCCCTGATAGACGAGTTTGACAAGTATTTACCCAGCATCCCGCCGTGGAAGAAATAATGCAAACGTGTCATTGTCCCGAAAGCTTTCGGGACAATCCAAAAACTAAATTTATTGAGGTTCTAGGCAATTTTAAGTATAGTAGCCTCAAAGTAACAGAGGAGGAAAAATGTTAGTCACGGAAAAATTTGAAGCGGAAAGTCTAATAAAAAAACTTCCAGATAAAAGCACATTTGAAGACATTCAGTATCATCTTTATGTCGCAGAAAAATTAAAAAATGCCAGACAACAAGTAAAAGATGGAAAAATCCATTCACAGGCAGAGGCAGAAAAAAGGCTTGGAAAATGGATTATGAAGTAGTTTGGGCGGATGAAGCGTTATGTGATGTTAAGGAAATCGCCGAATATATTGAAAAAGATTCGTTTTTTTATGCGAGTTCAATTGTGACAAAGATTATGGACACAACAAGGCATCTTGCGTTATTTCCGTTTGCTGGACGTATTGTTCCTGAAGAAAATAAAGCATCGGTAAGGGAGTATTTTGTATACAATTACAGAATCATCTACGAAATCCGAGATTCAGCGGTTTACGTATTGGCTGTTGTTCACGGAAAGAGAATGCTTTATCCTGGATTTAAAAAAAGAATAAAGAAAGGATGACAATGCCTACGTACGCAAACAAAAATTCTGTTTCGCTTAATTCTTGTAGATGATTAGATATGTATATTGAAATAGAATCTGAAGATGATGGTCGCTGGATAGCAGAAGTTAAAGATTTGCCTGGTGTAATGGGGTATGGTCAAAGTCGTGAGGAGGCAGTTTCCAAAGTAGAAGCTTTGGATCTTCCTGTCAAGCAGGAAGATGACTGCATATATGGCGATTTTTAAACAAAAGGGTGGAAATGGAAACAAAGAAGACAAATAAAGTTTTTTGGTTGGTTCTGTTTGGAATTTTGGTGGTTGGATTTTCTAGATATTGTTTTGCCGTCGAAAAAAATTTCTCGACGGAAGAAATTTTCAAGCAGGCTGAAATTAAACGTTCCAGGATTAAAAGTGTACAAATGATTTATGAAATAGGAGAAGGAACAGGAAAGGCAGGAGAAATACACATGGTTTGGAGAAAGCCCAATTTTACAAAATTGGTTTTTATAATTGGCGGTCACAAGACCATAAATATCTTTGATGGCAAAGTTCAGTGGAAAGGCTATGAAGAAAATTTTGGCGGGGAAATTACAAAGATAGATTTATCCGGGGGGTTATCAGAAGAAGAAAAAAGCAGAATAAGGAAGATGTTGCATCCTGACATTAGGTATTTTTGTTGCAGCGATGATGTTTTTCCTGATATTTTTTCAGATATGTTTCCTGGGATGTTTTCTCATTCCAATTGGAAATTCCAGGAGGTAGAAACTGGACATTTTGGGAGAGTATATCCCTTAACTGCAGAACGGACAGAAGATAAAGCGAAATTATGGTTAGGCTGTGAAGATGGATTGATACATAGATTGGAGTTTTCCGTGAAGGGTAGCCCTAATACGATAATATTAAAAAAGCTAATCATCAATCAACCAATTCCTCAAGAGTGTTTTACTTACCAGCCTCCTCCTGAAGCAAGAATTAAAGAACTTACTGCCGAGGAATTCATCAAACAATTGGTCCCATGGAAGCAACAGCGTGTGCGTGTAGAAAGAATAAAAGAAGCAATAGAATCCAAACTTAAACAGGGAGTAGTAACAGTTACCTATGGAATAATAATAAGTAACGGTCCTAAATTTTTAGCACTCACCAAAAAGGGCCATGGAATTGGATTTGTTGCTGATAACGAAGGGCATATTTTGACTATTTTGCATCGGGGAATGGGTACCAAGAATGAAAAAGTAAAGACAGTTACTGGAGAAGAATTCAAAGCAAAAATTATTAAAAGAGATAAGGAAACGGGAGCTACTTTGCTCAAGATAAAGAGAAAAGAACCTTTGCCAAAACTGCCATTTGGCGATATTAAAGAACTGTCAGTTGGTGAAGATGTATTTGTTGTTTGCGGTAGTTACAAACATGTTTTTTGTATCCATAAAGGATTCATAAGCGAACTTGATCTGAGAGGGGAAAATGATTTGATAAAAGTCCGTATACCATCAAGTAAGTCATGCTTGGGTCCTTTAGTCAACATACATGGGGAAGTAGTGGGAATTATTACTTCTATAAACGGTACCACAGGCCAGGATGCTGTTTCCTGTACAGCAATCCCTATCAGTACAATTATGAAAAGATTAGGAAATAAAGAGGCGAATGTAAAAATTCAGAAACTAATTCAGGATCTTTTAGAAGGGGATGTTACGGAATATAAGAAGGCACAAGTCGCTTTAAGGAGAATTGGGAAATCAGCAGTGCCCGATTTAATTCAGGCATTAAAGGATAAGGACAAAGACCGACGATGGATGATAATTAGTATGCTGGCAAAAATCGGTGACAAATCAGCAGTCTCTGCTATAGCAGAAGCCTTGAAAGACGAAAACCCAACTGTTCGGTGGAGTGCAGCGTTTGAATTGAGAAGATTTGGTCACATACATGCACCCTCTGCATTAATTGATGCATTAAAAGATGAGAATAAAACAGTCAGGGAAAATACCGCTATAACACTGGCAATTATCTGCGACAAGGGAACAACCAATGTTTTAATTGAAGCACTGAAAGATGAAGAATCGTCTGTTAGAGAAGGTGCTGCATGGGCATTGGGAAGAATACGCAATAAATCTGCAATTCTTGCTTTAAGGAGTTCTCTAAAGGATGAAAATCCATCTGTGCGAATGAAAGCAGCAGCAGCACTGGTAAGCTTAGGAGACGAATCTGCGCTGCCTGTTATTTTCAAAGCTCTGAAATACGAAGATCAGCCTATACGTGAGAAAACAATATGGGCATTGGAAGAACTTATCAACGGGCAAGCAGTATCCCCTTCGCAAATAGTTCCACACTTGGTAGAAGCGTTGGAAGATAAGGATTCATCTATTCGCAGGGGAGCAGCATTCCTCTTAAAAAGAATCGGCGACAAATCAGCGATTCCAGCATTAGAGAGAGCTTTGAAGTGTGAAAAAGAATCTCTTGCACGAGCAGAAATAGTAGAAACTCTACGGTTTTTGGGAAAACCAAAATGGTTAAGAAAATACATATTCTGGTAATGATTATTGGAATGCTTGAGCAGATAATACAGCATAAAAGGAGAAGAGAATAAGATGAATGAGAAAAAAATAAAAGGACTAATTGGAATGGATTTGATACGCCTGTTCTACTTTTTAAGCATTATAATATATATTTTTCTTTTTATATTAATGAGACGCCATGTTCCAGTTGGCTTACAATCTATTGTTGCGATTGGCTTGTGGGTTTTATTGATAAAAATAATTACAAAGAGATATTTGTGGGGATGGGCTGTTATAATTGGGGCTAGTATTTTTTATATATTTTGCTATGGATATGGTTCATTGGTTGTGTTTAGGGTAATGCCACCAATACCAATGGAGTTATCTTTTTCGCATTATTTATTATTCCTATTATTTTTACCAATACAATTTGCTATGCAGATACCGTTAATATCTTATATTGTAATAGCAATACCAATAGGTATCCAAATAGCTATTCTTGTATACATTGTTAGAAATAAAGCTTATTTTGTTCGATAAAGAATGGAGTTAAATCTTTATCATTGACAAATTAGAGAAAGAATAATATGGAAATGATATTACGCAATAAACATCTGGATTCCCCGATTAAATCGGAGAATGACACAATAAGGCAAAGGAATCAGGCGTGCCTGTTCCCTACATAAAAATACTCAAAAGGACGAGATTGCTTCACTTCGTTCGCAATGACAGAAAGAATATTTTAAAGTGAAAATAGTTGTTGATGAGAATATTCCATTTGCTAAGGAGGCGTTTTCTACGTTAGGAGAAGTTGAGACTTCTCATGGAAGAGAGATAACTCCTCAAAAGGTAAAGGATGCTGATGTTCTGATTGTCCGCTCTATCACAAAGGTTAATTCCAAACTTTTAGAAAAAAGCTCGGTTAAGTTTGTTGGAACAGCTACGATAGGAATGGATCATATTGATGTTGAGTATTTGAAGGATAGAGACATCGGATTTGTAAGCGCGCCCGGTTCCAATTCAAATTCCGTTGCAGAGTACATAGTTTGTGCATTGTTAAGCGCGGCAAACGAGTTATATCTTAATCTTTGCGATTTGACAATTGGAATTATAGGCGTAGGTAACGTTGGCAGTAAAGTAGTAAAGAAGGTGGAGGCTTTGGGAATAAAAGTGCTTCTTAATGACCCACCTCTTCTTGAAAGAACGGGAGACGCAGAATATCGTCCAATACAGGAATTGACGGATAATTGCGACATATTAACATTTCACGTTCCCCTTGAAAGACATGGTAACTATCCTACTCATCATATGATAAATGAAAAGTTTCTCAGAAGTTTAAAGAAGTGCCCCATAATTATAAATACCTCTCGCGGAGGTGTTATGGACACGGATGCTGTTAAGAGCGCTTTGATGCATTGCGGGATATCACAGACTATCTTAGATGTGTGGGAGAACGAGCCGAATATTGATATGGAAATACTTAAAATGGCTCTTATCGGGACTCCTCATATTGCAGGCTATTCGTTTGATGGTAAGGTCAATGGAACATTTATGATATACGACAGTTTGCGCCGATATTTAAATAAGAAGGCGGAATGGAATCCACAAGACTTTTTGCCGAAGAGTAATTGTCCGGTTGTTAAAGTTAATGAACGGAACGTATCATTAGAAAAAAAATTACACAAAGTTGTTTCCCAATTGTACAATATCGAAAAAGATGATTTAAAACTTAGAGAATCTCTTTCTGTGCCTGCTGAAAAAAGGGGTGCGCATTTTGACTCTTTGAGAAAGAATTATCCTGTGAGAAGAGAGTTTTTTAATACAAGTATTTTGTTTGAAAAAGAAGATTTGCAATTAGCGAATATTTTATCAAAAATAGGGTTTAAGTAGGGGGCGGATCCATGTATCTGCCCTGCTTTTGTAAACATAATAGGAGAATTTAAAGTATGCCATGGTTTTATGAAGAATCCAAAGAGATAGATATAAATAAGAAGCAGGAAGTGATGGAAAGAGTTATGCAGGAAGCGGGAAAGAGGATAACAAAGGATCTCAAAAAGGTTCTTTTATTACCTCCTGACATTACTCGTTGTCATTCAGGCGCTGGGAAATTAACAGAAATGATTTACAAGCTTCTTCCAAAGACTTGTAAGGTTGATGTTATCCCAACATTAGGACAGCATGTTCCTCATACTGAGGAGGAAAACAAATGGATGTTCGGCTCTATACCTCAGGAGTGTTTTCTTGAGCATGATTGGAGAGACGGCTGTAAAAAAATCGGCGAAGTTCCTGCTGATTATGTGAAAGAGGTCAGTGAAGGCAAAGCGGACTGGCCGATACCTGTTGAAATTAATAGAAAAGTTGTAGAAGAGAATTATGACCTTATAGTAAATATAGGACACGTCGTTCCTCATGAAGTGCTTGGTTTTGCCAACCACAACAAGAATTACTTTATTGGTCTCGGCGGCAAAGAAATGATATGCGCTTCCCATATGATGGCGGCGTGCTGTGGTATTGAAAATAATCTGGGTCAGCTTATAACGCCTTTGAGAGCATGTTATAACAAAGCAGAAAAAGAGTATTTAAGTAATCTTCCGCATGTATATGTTCAAATCGTCATGGCGAGAAATCAAGATGGTAAACTTGTTACTACGGGATTGTATGTCGGAGATGATCTTGAAACATATTTAATGGCAGCTAAAAAAAGCAGGGAACAAAACATTACCGTTTTTGACAAACCTGTTAAAAAAATTGTTGCAGTAATGCAGGCAGACGAATTCAAGAGCACATGGGTAGCTAATAAAGCGATATACCGTACACGTATGGCTATAGCAGATGGAGGAGAGTTATTGATTATTGCGCCGGGACTTGAGCGTTTTGGTGAACAGCCGGAAGTTGATAAGATTATCCGTAAATATGGATATGTTGGAACTCCAGCTATTATGGAGCAATATAGAAAGAATGCAGATATGCAGGATCTGAGACATGCTACTGCGCACCTTATTCATGGGTCATCTGAGGGTCGTTTCAGCATAATATACGCTCCCGGAAAGTTGACCAAGAGCGAGATAGAAGGAGTTAATTTTAAATATGCGGATATTAGAGAGACTTTAAATAGATATAATCCTGAAAAGATGTCAGAAGGTTGGAATACCATGCCTGACGGCGAGCAGGTCTTTTTTATCAGCTCTCCATCAGCAGGTTTGTGGGCATGTAGAGAAAAATTAGAAGCACGAAATTCAAAATAGGAAATAGAATAAACTTAACAAACAATAGGAGAAAAAGAAAGATGCAGAAAGCAGACATTGGATTGATTGGACTTGCTGTGATGGGGGAGAATCTTGTGCTGAACATGGAAAGCAAGGGATTTACAGTAGCGGTTTTTAATAGGACAGTTGAGAAGGTTGACAGATTTATAAACGGCGGGGCAAAAGGTAAGAATATTATTGGTAATCACTCAGTGGAAGAATTTGTTAACTCGCTGAATTCTCCGCGTAAGATTATGCTTATGGTTAAAGCCGGTCAGGCTGTAGACGATTTTATAGAAAAAGTAATACCTTATCTGGAAAAGGGAGATATTATTATTGACGGAGGCAATTCTCATTTTCCGGACACTATACGCAGAGCAGAGTATTTGGAATCTAAAGAACTGCTCTTTATAGGAACAGGTGTCTCAGGCGGAGAAGAGGGCGCATTAAAAGGACCAAGCATTATGCCCGGAGGCTCTCCTGCAGCATGGGAACATGTTAAGCCGATATTTCAGAAAATCTGCGCAATAGCAGATGAAGAGCCATGTTGTCAGTGGATAGGCTCGGACGGCGCAGGACATTTTGTTAAGATGGTGCATAACGGTATTGAATATGGAGATATGCAGCTTATATGCGAGGCATATTTTCTAATGAAGAATGCTTTGGGAATGGAAGCCTCTGAACAGCACGAAATATTTACAGAATGGAACAATGGGGAATTAGATAGTTATTTGATTGAAATAACACGGGATATTCTTTCAAAGACAGATCCTGATACAGGGAAACCGCTTGTTGAAGTAATACTTGATACAGCAGGCCAGAAGGGGACTGGTAAATGGACTTCTCAGGCTGCGTTAGATCTTGGTACTCCAGCGCCAACGATTGCTGAAGCCGTATTTGCAAGGTGTATTTCTGCTATAAAAGATGAGAGAGTTAACGCGTCTAAAGTGCTTAATGGTCCGTCAGAAAAATATGAAGGAGATAAAAAGGAATTTGTAAAAGCTATAAAGGATGCTCTTTATGCGTCAAAGGTATGTTCTTATGCTCAGGGTTATGCTTTGATGAAGGCTGCAGCAAAGGAATATGGATGGAATCTGAATTTTGGCGAGATTGCATTAATGTGGCGTGGAGGTTGTATAATCAGAGCGCGGTTTCTTGGAGAGATAAAGAAAGTCTTTGATAAAACTCCTGATCTCGCGAATCTTCTGCTCGACCCTTATTTCAAGGAAATCGTTGAGAAGAATCAAGATAGCTGGCGCAAGGTTGTTGCAACAGCAGTAGAGCTTGGCATACCAACTCCTGCGTTCAGTTCAGCACTTGCATACTTTGACAGCTACAGGAGAGAGAGTCTTCCTGCAAACCTCTTGCAGGCGCAAAGGGATTATTTTGGGGCACATACATATAAGAGAATTGACAAAGAAGGCACATTTCATACAGATTGGCTGAATATATAAGATTTTATTGTGGGGTCGCAATATTTTGCGCCCTTTTTTCTCTAAAAACCTGTGCGCTGAAGATGTGAATTTCGGTGGTTTTGTCTTTCCAAGCATCCGGAGAGAGGCCTGCTTTGTGACTGCAGAGAGAGGATAAGAATTCTTCTTTTGACCAGCCTGTCTCTTGAGCAACCTGAGGCAGGAATACTCCCTGATTAAAACCTCTCTTTATTATTACTCCGTGTTCGCCCAAATGGAATTCGTCAATATTTTCAATCCTTTTCGGATGTGTTAGAACAGAGATTTCTATATCTATTTGCTCTAATTCTTTCTCTGTAACGGCAGAAAATCTCGGGTCGCCTGTTGCTGATTCAATTGTCATATTCCTGACTGTTTTCCATAGAGGCATTGTGCCAATAATATTCCCTATGCAGCCGCGTAATTGACCTTTTTTGTGCAGAGTTACAAAGGATCCATATTCTTCATTCAATAGTCTATCATCAATTTTGAATGTTGGCGTCTTACCTGTTTTGATATAGGTTTCTATAGTTTCTCTGGCAACTTTTAACAGAATTTGTTTTTGCTCGCTATTTAACATGACTTATAACTCCATTAGGGAACGGTCAACACATCATTACCCCCCTGGGCAGAAAAAGACTGATCTAATCTAATCGCAGTATCAAGGTCAATAGGAGGAATCATAAGCAAGCGCTTGTCCAGATTCGGCACCTTATCTTTAGCTAATTGCCAAG
>JAUWOV010000095.1 GCA_030611945.1 bacterium
TGCTGAGGTAGTAAAGGAAATCAAACCTACGCCAGCCGAAATATTGATAAAAAAAGGTAGACTTGAAAAGCTAGATACCGAAATCAATGTTACTTACAAAGAGTTGTTATTATTGAAAAAACAAAAAACACAATTACAAAAATTAAACAAATCTACAATTGCGATAGATAAAAAAATAGATACATTGAGCAAGCAATATGATTATTTAGATAGTCAGCGGGCAGAGATATTGCTTGGAGAAACTATATCAATAGAAGAAAAAATATTGGTAAAGGCTAAAGATATTATCAAAAAAGTTGAACAGGGAATGAGAGAAGGAACGCTTGAAACAAAAGAAGATATAAAAAGCGTGCAAGATGAAGCAATAAGTCTATTAGAGCAATCGGGACTTGAAGCCAAAGATAAAGCTAAATTCTTGAGAACTATAAAAGGAATTCAAACATCAGAACAGCTTAAAAAGAATATGAAAGAAATTGAAAGAAGAATAGAAACATATTTACAGGCTACCAGAAAAAGTTTACTCACTAAGCAGATAAAGATAGAGTTGAAAAGAACTAAGCCATTAAAGGTTGGTCAGAGAAAAGTCGGCAAATACGATTATGAGAGCAACAAGTTATTTGAAACTCTACGAAAGCATAATAAATTAACACAAGCTCAGGCTCAGGCAGAATTGGATTCTTATCCCGATGAACTTGTCAGCGAATCAGACCTGATTAAAAAGAGATTTTTATCGTTAAAAGCTAATGGCAAAGCGGCTTCCCTAGACATATATAAACAAGTCTATAAGGACATTACAAGAATGAAGCAGATAGGGTTACAAGCAAAGAGTGAGATTGACTTTGCTAAACAAATTGATCGGCAGGAGCGAGTAGATGAAGTATTATTGGGTATTCAGCAAATCAAAGCTGATAAGAAAACCATTAAAACCAAGATAGGAAATGCTTATCGTAGAGGATTTTCAAATATTTATTCTATGATGAATTCTATATTTGGTAAAGATATTGCTGAGAAATACGATCCTGAGATAAACGAAAACAATAGGAATACAGCGGTATCTATCAAAACCAGAACTATGGCAGATGAAGCGTCAAGAATATATGATGAAAAGAATATTATGCGTAAGTTCACAGAAATGGCTAGCAAAGATTATAGCGTAACTGATTTTCAAAAATTAACTACAGAAATATCTAAACTTGAAATTATTGATATTTACAATTCTATTAAAAACGAGAAAAAGAAAATAGATTATTATACCTTTTACAGCAAAGGGCAAGTTCTATCGCTTATTAACAATCTTACAGCCGAAGATATAGCATTTGCGGATTATCTGCAAGAGAGTGTTCAGGAATATCGAGATATACTTAACCAGCGAAACATTGAGATAACAGGTAGAGATTTAGGGACCATAGAGAATTATTGGCCAGCTACGTCGGAGTTTCAAGTCAGTGTAATAGACGACATAAGAATACAGGGCGAAACACCATCAGCTATGAAAGAACGCTCTAAAGGTAAAGTTATCCCTGTCCCGAAAAATGCTTGGTTCAAGGCTCAGAGACATATTGCTCAGGCTGAACATATAACTAATTTAAGCCGAGAATATGAGACATTAAAACGATTGTTCAGTGATAGAAAAGTTAAACACGAAATAAAAAATAAGTTTGGCGATGATGTTTACCGGACATTAATGGATCAGGTTGATAGAATCTCGTTAAATGCTCAGATAAGCAAAATTGATGCCGTCAGTAATTTATTCGGGATAGCGATTAACAACTGGGTTACAGCTAAAATAGCCATTCCCAATATCAACGTTTTTGTTAGACAGTTAATGTCAGCAGGGAATTATATTGAAAAAATGAAACCTTCTGAATGGGTAAGTGGATTTGCTAAGGGAATATTAAGTCCTAAGAAAACCTTTGATTATATGTGGAATAATGCTCCATTCTTAAAAGAGCGATTCAATAAAGGTTATTCAGAGGCTGTAAGAGAAGCTATAAGCGGCGCAGAAAAATTAAATGTTAGTTGGGGCAGTTATACTAAGTTTTTAACGGCTCTTGTAAGAACGGGCGATATTACAGCTATTGTTTACGGTGGATATCCGCTTGTAAAGTCAGAACTTGCTAAGGGTAAAACTTTAAAACAGGCTATTGAAACATTTGAAAAGGCTACATTAAAGGCTCAACAATCAGGATTAAGTTCAAGTAGGTCAGAATTCCAAAATAGTAAAAATCCGTTTACCAGATTATTTTTAGCATTTAAAAATACATCTAACCAATATTCCAGAAAAATGGTAGACGCTGTTATAAGTTATCAAAATAAAGATATATCAACAGAGCAATTTGCTAAGACTATGGCAATTTACGCGGTTATTCAGCCTATTCTATATGTTTTGGCAGGATTTGCCACTATATACACGCTCAAAGCAATAGGAAAATTATT
Organism: bacterium; assembly: GCA_030611945.1. Lineage (GTDB taxonomy): Bacteria > JAHJDO01 > JAHJDO01 > JAHJDO01 > JAHJDO01 > JAHJDO01. The sequence continues at coordinate 2,437 of JAUWOV010000095.1, forward strand.
GCGTGGAGACGAGCCAGAAGATATTGAAAAGTTAGGAGAAGAATTGGCAGATGATATTATAACTCAACTTGTGGTCAGTCCTGTAAACGCTGTTCCTATATTGGATGATATCTTTACCTTTGCTATGCGTAGGATCACTGGACAAAAAATCTATAAAGTATTTTCTACCCCTTTATTTGACGATTTAGAAACGGGCATAAGAAAACTTGGGAAAAAAGAAATTACAGCAAAAGATTGGCTAACAGTAACATCGTCAATATTAGAACCAACAACGGCATTACCCGTGAAAACACCTATAAGATATTATCAATACTTAATAGGTAAAGGAAAGAAAAAGAGTAGATTATAAATTAAGAGGAATGTTTTATGGATACCTTAACAAGATTCCACAAAGAAAAAATACATAGACCTAATAGGATGATTAAAAATAGGGAAGTTGGCAGTTTGTTTAAAAATTTAGCTGCAAATACAGAAGATGCAATGATTGAAAGTATTAACAAAATGTTATGCAAAATGTATTTTTCCCTACTCATACCCAAAACGATACCAAACCATGAAAAGTCTGTCAATATAAAAATAACTATGATACAGTGAAGCAAAGAAGGAGTTGATATGCCTAGATGGAATAATTCAAATTGTGGATTTCAAAAAGGTCATAAGGGTTTTAGAAAGTATATATCAAAGTTTTGTGAAATAGAGGGATGCAATAACAAACATCACGCTAAAGGCTTATGCAGAAAACATTATTTACAAGAGAATGAAGAACATACATCTGAATATTTTCAGCAATATCGGCTAGATAATAAAAAGCAATTAAACAAATATTACAAACAATGGAAAAAGACTCCAGCAGGCAAAATAAGCAGAAAAACATATCTTCATAATCGTAGGACTTTAATAAAAGACCTTACTAAAGAGACAGTCCAACGTGTCTATGAGGATAACATAAAGAAATATGGAACACTCACTTGTTGTCTGTGTTTTGAGTCTGTAGATTTTGAAGATAGTTCGCTTGAACATCTAACGCCGTTAACAAGAGAAGGAACTAATGATTATGACAATTTAGGCATAGCACATTATATTTGCAATATTAAAAAACATACAAAAACTTTAGATGAATGGTTTGCAAAAACTAAAATAAAACAAAAGGAGACAATACTATGAAGAAACTAATATCGATATTACTATTAACAATGATGCTGTGTTCTACTCAGGCGTTCAGCGGAAATCGTTCAGGCTATATGACGTCTGATCAGAAGGCTGCGCTTGACGGGGCTGCTTCGCCCTCTGAGAGCAATGTGCTGGCTACTATGGATGATGTGTCGGCCGTAGAGACAGGGGTGCAGACTATTACGCCCGGAGCGAACATGAGCAATTCTGGCACAGAGGCTGATCCTGTTCTGGACGTTGACGTGAATGATAGTTCGACTTCGGACACGGAGCCATGGTCAGCTGCAAAGATAATAACGGAACTTGCTGGCAAGCAGGCGACAGGTGATTATCTCGAGGATGGGGATTTTGGTTCTGCTGGCTTAATGAAAACCGATGGAGCTGGGGGATATTCGATCATTACTGATTGGTCTACTTACTGGAGCCAGATGTCTGATAAGGTGGCATCTGATTCGCCAAATTGGGATGCGGCTTATGGCTGGGGTAATCACGCAGATGAGGATTATTTCGATACAAGTATAAATACTCTTGATAATATTCCAGACGGAGCAACTTATAAGCTCTTTACAGCTGCAGAAAAAACAAGAATAGGCGAATTAGAATCTACAGACACACCGCAATTCGCTTCTGTAAATATAGCTGGCAATTATCAATTCCCGCAAGCTATTGGCTCTGCGGGTGAAGCGTTAAAAGTTCCTGCTGCTGGGACTATATTGGAGTGGGGTTCTGCAGGGGCTATTAGCGATATAGCCTATGACGCAACCACGTGGGATAACAATTCTGATGGTGCTACTAAAAACGCCCTTCGAGATAAATTTGAATCGCTTCCCGGCGGACATGATCCTGTAACGCTTAATGCTAATGCTACAGCTGCGGGATTAAGTCTTGTTAGTCAAGAGATAAATTATCGGGCGGCTACAAATGCTCAGAGCGGTTATATGACAGCTGCTCTGGTTCTTAATATTGAAGCCAACAATGCCAAAGAGACCAACGTATCTACGGCTCTCAGTGAAGGAACTAGAGACGATACAACCTATGCAATAAATTCTGATGGTAGTTCTCCTGACCTTATTCTTCCGCAGGCAAATACAAACGAAGCTGGTTTACTGAGTGGCACTAAATTTGACGAGATAGTGGCTAATAGCTCAAAGAATACAAATGTGCCAACTTCCTTAAGTGTAGGCACGGTAGGCGTGGATACTGTAGGAATAACAAGCGATGGCGGAGAAGATGATGTTATGCTTCCCGCAGCGACAGTTTCAACCGCAGGCATGTTCACAACAGCAAAATGGGGCGAAGTGGTGGCGAATAATGCTAAAAATACTAATGTTTCTACAGATCTGGCAGAGGGCACAGCTACCAACACTACAGTGGATGTCAATTCCTCAGACGGAAACAATGCGACTTTGGTTGCTGCCAGCACGTCCCGAGCGGGAGTGCTGACTAAAGCTAAGTTTGACGAGATTGTAGCAAATACAGCGAAAGAGACCAATGCGACTCACTCGGGCGAGGTAACTGGCTCAGGTGAACTAACGATTACTGCCAAAGCTGTTACTTATGCAAAGATGCAGGATATTTCAGCTACAGATAAACTGCTTGGTCGCTCAACTGGTGGTGCTGGTGTAACGGAAGAAATCCCCTGCACAGCTACTGGTAGGGCAATCTTGGCAAGTGGAGCTTTAACTCGTTATCTATATTGGTCACCTGCCTATAATGGCTATGCTCTCTCCGCTGATGGCGGGAGTAACGACACAGGAGACAGTGGCATAATCGTTGCATTTGCAGGCACGTTGGGCGATTCTGACAATACAGACACTCCATATATTGAATTATCATCTACGACTGCGGGAGTAACGGATTATGACGTGATCATACGCATACCGATTCCTCCTGATTATAGTTCTATGGGGACAGCGAGAATTGAGTATATGTCTGACACGGTCTTGGAAGATACAGCGACAGTCTATCTATACGATTCCAACGATGCATCTGATAGCTCGGTGGCTTTATCATCTAGCACATGGGCAGTAGATGAGACAATGACT